>NZ_JAUBRK010000010.1:0-158368 GCF_036701825.1 Microcoleus sp. MOSTC5
AGAGGTACTGGAATCATAATGAATCCTCCTGTATTTATTGTTTTAAGCACTGGATAGCCCTTAACTGAACCGTATTGGCATATAGCCAGCAAGGGTTTAGGACACTAGACTAGATCTAAAACTGTCCGAATTATTGTTTTAACTATTTGCTTAATTAATCACCTCTCTTATTACTCAAGGCAATTACGGCGGCATAACAACGCAGTGGAGCGGACATGATAAAAGCTTTGCGCTTCGTTTGGATGATGCTTGCTGCCGCTCACTTTAGCCGTTAGACCGCTAAATCTGAGTTCGGTAGTGGCTTGAATGTATTTATCAAATTCCAACCCAAAGGTGAATGCCATGCAAGCTAAACTTCAAGAACAACTTTCTCCTGCTGATGCCGAAGTTATTTTGGGACGTTTGCCAGAACGAATTAAAGCGGCTCTAATTGCGCGTGCTGCGGAAATTGAATATCCGATCGCAGCGGCGATCGAAGTGGCGCCAGTTTTCTCGACACAGAAGCATTAGGTTTCGTAGATTGCAAACCAGGACGCGGGCAGTAAAACCGAGAAGAGGTGTCAAAGTTTACGGTATACTTCGTTAACGCACCCTACAAGAGCAGCGATCTATCTCTCTACCTCACGTTAAGCTAGAAACAGACAACAGAGAGCCAACCTACGCAAAAGGTTAATATCAATGGTTGCGATCGCCCAAAAAACCCTTTCCTTCGAGGAATTTCTCAACTGGGATGACGAGTCCGGCAGGTCATTCGAGCTAGTCAATGGAGTTGCCATGCCCCTGAGTGAACCCACAGCCAAACATGAGGATGTCGTCGATGGTTTATGTCGTCTCTTGGTGGATCATTGCCAATCCTTGAACCTTCCCTACGTTCCTCGACAAAGTAAACAAGTCAGATTGAACGCTGCCCCGGGCGAAAGTGAATCGAGTCGTAAAGCCGACATTGTGGTATTTGCCAAGGAAGAATGGGTCAGAATGCGTCAAAGTTCTGCCTCTGCTGCTGCCTATATTCCACCTCCGTTGGCGATCGAAGTTGTCAGTACGAATTGGCGGGATGATTACCGCATCAAATTGAATGAGTATGAAACTTTAGGAATCATCGAGTATTGGATCGTTGATTATGCAGGGTTGGGAGGCGTTCAGTATATTGGTTCTCCAAAACAGCCTACGGTGACTATCAACCGCTTAATCGATGGTGAATATCAGGCACAGCGATATCAAGGAGAAGCCATTATTGTTTCTCCAACGTTTCCTCAGTTGGTATTAACCATCGCTCAAATCGTTGCGATGACAGAAGTTTAGTCTTTGCAAATTATTTGTAGGGTACTTTGTATTGCCAAAAAAATTATTAAAGTGCGATATACGCTACCAAGCTGATGTTATCTAAAATCTCGGTCAAGACGAGAAGCTATGCGATCGCATATCCAGTATGCTGTCGGACTTCGGGTGGATGGAAAGCAAGAACAATGTGGTCTTTGGGTACGCCACAGGCGACGAGTTCATCAGTGATGCCGTCTTCAATCCCATCATAGTGAATCCAGATTTTGTCATTGCGGATTTCGGCGTGAACCACAGTACCATGAACTCGCAGATGATTTTCCCAACCTTCATGTATCAGCATAAAATGGTTGCGATCGCGGCTGACCACCACATAGGTAATCACATCCCCATAAGTATAAGGAATATCCGCATAGTATTGGAGAATTTTCTCCAACGTCTCACGCCATTCGTCTACGGGTTGATTTGCGGTTGCCATTGGATAATCTCCTCCGTGTTTGGGTCAAAAACTATCAGGCGAAAACCTGGTTCTTCTAGCAGCAATTGCCCAGCTTCTTCTTTAAACAACGTTTCAAAGGTGTTGCGATTAACAGCTAGGTATAGACGACGCTCTGGCTCTCGTCTTTGCAGCGTTCTGGCGTACATAAAGAACTGCCCCCAAGCATTTTCGAGGTCATTAATGGGCGAAGGACCCAGAAAGCTTTTGATCTCGATCGCAATTTTTTCAGACCCTCGTTCAGCCGCAATTAGTTTTTGGGCGCCCAAATCGACAAAGACCGAGCGGCCCCCAATTTTTAGAATCAGTGGGTCATGAGTGATTGTCCAGCCATCTTTGATGAGGGCGGTGCAGACAGTATCGTGATAAAGGTCTTTGGCAGGCATAAGGGCTGTTCTTTTTAGCTTCCCTGTCTATCTATCGTATACGACGCAAGTTCTGAATTATTTTAACTTGATTGAGATTCTCAGAAACCGGGTTTTTGACCAAATCTGCCGGCGGCACCGAAATATCTTCCTCAAAAACCCGGTTTCTGAACCCCCAAATTAATTCGACTGAATTTGCGAATTCAAAACCTTAGAAATTCGATCGCGCGTTTCCTCCAAATGAGCCCGCGTATAAGCATCAGCATTCCGCTCCAAATTCCGAATACTCTTGCTCAAACCCTCCCGCAACTGCCGCAACTCGTACCAAGCCAAACTCCGCGCATCCTCTGGAACACTCGTTTTTCGCAGCACCATTCCCATCAAAATCGCCAAATGTTCCCGCTGCAAAGAACGCCGAAAAGTTGAAATTTGCATCTTCTTTTCCGCCTGCAAAACCTCTTTCCAGATATCCTTTTGCACAGTATCCAAAACTTCCGGCAACCTCAAAGCAGTTTCCGGCGCTGATTTTAACTCCGCATCCCGCAGCCTCGCCAGCCGCGTCGGAGATAGCAAAACTCGCAATACAAACCGCTGCAAAAAAGTAATTCGATCGCCGATCGGGTAATCTAGAGGAAACACCAAAGCCGGACTTCCCCAGTGCTCCCAGCGCGAAGGCGCCAATTTGTTGAGCAATTCCGGCGCAAAACTAAACGCATCCGGGGCAAAAACGTACTTCTCTAATGTTGCTAAAGCTTCACGCTGCTGAGAAAGTTCGATCGGCACAAACGGCAACTTCGCATTAGTATCTCCAGGGCGAATCCGATTAAACGACTGTCCCCCCACATACAAAGTCGCATTCATCACCTGCTGAAGATAATACCCGAACACCGAATCAAACATCACCCGCAGTTCGTTATAACCGTTTTCCCCAACCGGAATTCGCTTTTCTAAACGCTGCCACATCGCCCTAGAATTCTCCAATTGCCACTGCGAATACTTGAGCATATTTGCGCTTAGATCGAAAGTATTTGCAGCGGGATCGAGATTGTCAACAGCATCCTCATCCGGCGCGTAAGCTAACTGCGGTTCCCCCGCGCGGCTGGCAATTTGTTGCAGCGCTGGTAAGTCGCTGTTCGGGTTTGCACCGCCAATAACTTTGTAACCGTACTCGATCGCCCAATCGTCATAAGGCCCTACAATCGTCGGATAATAGTCGCCCTGCACAGTTCCCTGCGGTGCCAAATTAATCGGCACATAATCCATCACCGACGCAATCATACCTTGCGTGCGAGTTACCTGAGTATTGTTCAAATCCTCCGGTTGCAGCATCGTACTCCCGTGAAAATTGTGCCTCAAACCGAGAGTGTGACCGACTTCGTGGGCAGTCAAAAATCGGATATATTCATTAACATAATTGTCAATCGTCCCACTGCTAGGGGCTGCATTTTCCAACAGATCCATCGACATTGCCCCGATCGCAAACTGCCGGCTCGATTCCAACCCAAAACACATATCCGAACTCGACATCAACCGCGACACAGGCGATCGCTTTTGCTCTTGGTATCTTTCTACCAAAGTCGGCAAATCATCAGCAATTCCACCTCGAGCATTTTCCCCGCTGCTTTTTCCTAAATCCCCATTTTCTAACACATTCAAATAGCGAGAATA
Source organism: Microcoleus sp. MOSTC5 (assembly GCF_036701825.1). Lineage (NCBI taxonomy): Bacteria > Bacillati > Cyanobacteriota > Cyanophyceae > Oscillatoriales > Microcoleaceae > Microcoleus > Microcoleus sp. MOSTC5. The sequence continues at coordinate 3,808 of NZ_JAUBRK010000010.1, forward strand.
CATCCCGAACTGACAGGGGTTGGTATTAGAACCATTTTGCCCTTGAAAACTCTTAGATACCGATCGATTTTGTTCCACCAAAGATCGATAGCCCTGTTTGATTTGGCGGACAATATTAGCATCCAAAAGAATGTCAGCATCCAAAATTTCCCCAGTCAGCGGGTTAGTGCGAGACGGCCCGATGCCTGCAAACTCAGGCTCAAAAGAACTCGACCAGCGAATAGTATTGTAGCGAACGTCAGCCGGGTCCCATTTAGCATTCTCCGGCATTTGTTTGACCTGAATTGCCTCAGTAAAACCTGCCTTTTCAAAAGCTTTGTTCCACTCCAAAATGCCCTCGCGAATTGCGTTTCGGTATTCCACAGGCACATTATTTTCAATCCAAAAGACGATCGGCTGCACCGGAGGCGACATCGGCGCCGTCGGGATTTGCTTTTGCAAATGCCAGCGATTGATATAGCGCACAAAAGGCTCCCGGCTGCTCTTGTCAGAAAAGTCCTTATATGCTGTCAGAAAATAGCCCACTCGCTCGTCCGCAAGTCTGGGGCGGTAGCCGTTATTTAGCGGCACTTCCGAGAAACTGTAGTGAATGCGGAGGTTAAAAGCCCGACTGTCAGGAACCGAAGGTAAATAGTTAACCGCACTGTCATTATCGCTAGAAAAACCGTAAATAGAAGCAATTTCTACATTCAGCGGAAACGCTTTAACATCTTTAAAATAAGATTTGTCTTCATCGATCGAGTAAGAAGCGCCCAAAATCATCGGCAAAATCGCTTTTACCCCTGGTAAGTCGCGCTTTTCGCTCATCAGCAAATCGCCTAAATCGATCAGCAGAGTTTGTCTTTGCGGATGAATGCTTTTGAGTGGCAAAGAATAGAGAATCGACTCGCTAAATGCCCTTTCCACCGAACCAGCTTGCGGGTCGCCCGGACTGGTGCGAAAATTGATATTTGGTATCACAAACTGCACGTTATTTTGGACTCGGCGCAGTTGAAACAAGAAATCGCCGATCGGCAATCCGCTAAAAATGCCTCCTTCCCCCAAACCCGAAGCCAATGTTACGAAACACAGGAACTTTTTGTCTAGTTGTTGCTGTGTAATTTCTAGATAAACTTTATTAGTTGCTTGATTGCGGTAAAGGCTAAATAGTCCCTCTAACTTTTGTGCGTCTTTGACAACCTGTTCAAAGGGTTCCAGAGTTTGCTGTTCGCTACTTTGTTCCTGGCTGGGCGGCGGAGAGGATAAAGCTAAAGGTAAAAAGAAACCTTTATACAAACTCCAACAGAAAAATGCTAAAGATAATATAAAAAATATCAAAGGCAGATTTTTTCTGGCACTTTTTATCTGTGTATTTTTGCTAGCTTCAGGAAATCTCAATCTTTTCATAAAAACCTCGCGGTAGCTTGGAAACCCAGTGGCTTTAGCCCTGGGAGGAAAAGGGACACGGGATACTTTAGTATCCCGTCAACAGTCTTAAAATCCATAATTGTACCCATCCTTTTGATGAATATAAAAACAATATTTGTGACTGATTCCTTGAATTAAGCCCTGGGCTGCTGACACATTAAAACTGCCAGATGAGCGGACAGCCACTCTGCCCGTATAAGTACCAATTTTTTTGCCCGAAGTAACAACGGCTTTTACAATATCGCCTGTCTGGAAACCCTTGACAAACTTAAATTTAGGAACGTACCTAGAAGGAATTCCAAACTTATCGGTGCGACACATCTGCCTTGAACCATGCCCCGTTGCTTTGATATTTAAAGGCTGATTTGCTGACACAGAAATCTCAGGTGTATTACCTACGCAAGCAGCATCAAAGAAGTGGGTTTTTGGTAATTCCAGCCGTATGCGGTTGAATTTGGTCAACCCGCCAGAACCCGTAATAATCTCTTTACCTGTCTCTTTTAAGCGATTAAACAAAGCCCATCGAGTCGAGTTAACAGCAGCGGCATCCTTCAACGGGCGCTTAGCTTGTGCCACAATTTTTTTCAAAATATCGGTTTTTTTCGCCAAGAATATCTTGATGTCTTTAGTCCCTTTTTTTTTGTTGCAAGATTCGCAAGTTAAGCACAGATTAGATATTCTATTGGTTCCGCCCGACGCTCTAGGATGAATGTGCTCAACTTGTAGCGGTACATTTTCCGCGCCACAGTAAGCGCACCGCCTATCCCATTTTGCAAGAAGATACTCGCGGACTTCGTAGCCTTGCAGCTCCCCTTGTTGATACTCAATCCCTGAAATCTCCGGGTTTTCCATTTTTTGTAAATCAAACCTAACCAATTCCTGAAAGATTGTCTTAACTGGTGCAAGCTTTGATAACTTGTTGACCCAAGTTAAAGTCGTCTCTACTCGGTGTTGGAGGCTGGGAGCTAACCAGTTTTTGGATCTAGTCCGGTTCAAAAATCTCGCTTGGCGATACCTTGTATGCCGACTTCTGCGGTTGCGCCGTAGAGAACGACGCGACTCTAACGATGCCTTAATTGCTTGCCCGCGATGGGTTAGTTCGGCTACCCAGATCAGATTGGAATTCAGAAGTAGAGCAAACCCAGTAACTTTTGAACCGGGGTCAATCTTTAAAGTGACAGGCTGCGGGTCTTGAACTACCTTTTTTTTCAAGATTATAGTAAAAGGGTAAAGCCTGAAAACTTTACATTTGCCAACCTTTAACAGTTTGCGTGCCAAAGATGGTTTGCATGGTGTTAGTGGTTTGCGGTTAGCATCTAGAACAAAAACGTAATTTGGTTGGATAGACATTGTTGTGTCCCTTCGATTTCTCGTAAAGTTCGCTTTGCCAATGTTATAAGGGCTTTTTACGCTTGCAACACTATTCCAGTGACCTTAGAATTGTTTAATTGCAAACAACAGATCGGAAAACTAGCGTCGCATTTTCCGGTGTTTTGACCCCAACAACGTAGCCCGTTAAGGCTTAGGCGGGTAAGCACGGCTTTAGCTTATTTGCCAAAGCCCCGTGTCTTCAGACCGGGGTTGCTTACTTTCAGTATCCAGCCGCAGGAAAGAATAGTTTTGAGAGAGTCGCGCCGCACTCGCAACGTTGGGATCGTTAACTTCTAAAATAACTCAAAACTCAAAAGTCAAAACTATTGTTTCGCTGGCCAGGGAATCATGGGATCTTGAGCCAACCGTTTAGAAACTGCAACAGCACCGTAACGGTTGAGGTGGCTGGGGTCGGAAAAAGATTCCCGCGCCTGGGGCCACAATAAACTCTTATCTAGGAAAATTAGTCCGCTTTGAGCTGCTAATTGTTGCATATATTGCCGGAATTCTTGTTCGTAACCTGTCCGCACCGGATCTAAATAATCTTCCGTCAGAGGCATATTCACGAACACGAGATTGATGTTGCGAACCTTAGTAAATTGGATCAGATTTTTGAGTGCTAGAGCTTGTTCGCCTATCAATTTAAAATCTTGATAGTCGGAGTCGTAGTAGCCAGATACTTTCGGGTGGCTCTGAAAGTAAGTATCAGGATTGAAGCGTATATCGATCGGCAAAAAGCCGTTTGGTTGAAACTCGCTGGTTGGTTTACTCGCAGCAGTTGGCTGGGCATTTTCCGTTGTTTCTGGGCCCAGGGCTGCGGTTTGAGGGATCTCGGTTGCAACAGGGGCTGATGGATTGGCGAGCGATCGCAAAAACCCTTTGAGCCGATCGCGCTTTTTGTAAGTTGCAGAACCCTCCACAAACTTTTGACTCACCAATTGCTGAACGTCAGCTTGAGCTTGTTCCAAATTGTCCACCAATTCAGTGGCAGTCGCCACCGGATTGTTGGCACTCTCTTTCGATCCTTCAGCATCTAATTCATTGGTGCGGATCAGAAAACTACCCCGGGACAATTGCCTGTAACCTTCCGAAGAAGCGATCGCGCTAAAAGTCAAATCCGGCCGCCCGCTGTTGAGAGCCCTCGCCCCGTCCGCCAACACCAGCAATTTTGGCAGTTGTTGCGGCGGCAAAATCCGGCGGACGATCGAATCTACAACCTGGAGAGTAGCTCCATTAACCCCAAAATTGTAAGCCCTCAGCCCCGGATAGCCCGAAGCTGCCAAAGCTGTTTCCAAAACCGCCGGGTCGATGCCCCGCAGCGCCCTCGAACTACCGACAATTAAAATATCCGGCGGTTTTTTGTGCAGGTGGATGTACTCTTGATAGCGCGCTATCTGGTCGTCAAGCTGCTCGCTCCTCAAAGTAGGGAACACCGGAGGAGCAGAAACATCCGCTACAGGAACGCTAATATTTCCCGGTTTCGTAAACCCGGAACCATTGAAAGCCTCTTCCTGGTTAGCTTCCGGCGACGGTTGCAACGGAATTTGAGGCAAATTTACCTCCCCAGAAGGGGGAACGGGGTTCGCGGTTTCGTTCGGAAGTCGGGCTGTAACGTCGCCAAAAGCCTTGGGGGATGATTTTGGACAATTTGGGCCGCTGCAAACTTCGGAAGTGCTAGGAGCTTGACTGACCGTCGCAGATTGCAGAAATAGACCGAGGAGCCAATCGGTATTGAAAGTCAGCAGACAGCCGGCGATCGCCCAAATCAAAGCCATGCCGGCGGCGCGATCGGCTCTCACGCCCCCGGGCGCAGTAGCATTTGTAGACAAACCATCGTTGGGAACAAAAAAACCCGAAGCCACAAGCGGTTGCACCGCAGCTTGAACTAACTGCTCGCCCAGATTGTATCCGGGGAGTCTGATTTTGAAGCGGGGCCGCCAGGAGTTGGGCCCGGGCGCATCGAACACCAAATTCTCGCCCAAACCCGAAAAAGCCCCATCATCCGCCGCAAACTCTGGCACAGGTTCCTTTGCCAAGACAGCCAATTGCGAGGGAGCCGGTGCCGGAGTCGCCGCTGATTCCTCGTCAACCGCCGTTCTGAGATCAATTGCGTAGCGCCACAGCGGCACTTTCTGGCCGGCGCGACGCCCGTAGACTCGCACCCCTGCCACTCCCGGAATTTGTAACTGCCGCAAGAATTTAGCCACCGGCGGCCCTACCTTCGACTGAGAAGGGCAAGTCAGAGCTTCAGTCATGACGTGCAGCACGTCGGCTTTTTGCAGCACGACAGCGCGAATCCCTCCTGTTTCCAGCTTGCGCCTGAGACTGGGGTTGAGCAACCTGTTCAATAAAAAAGTCAGAGCCAATTGGTCGCCCTCGGCCGCCAGCGTTCTGGCGCTTGCAGCCAAGTCGGGGTGGTGGGCTGCTGGCAAGTCCACCCAGTCTATCCACACTGGCGACTCCGGCGCCGCCTGAGAGTCCTTGGCTGGTTCTACGCCGTAGATAGTAGCTGCGCGGATGCCTTGGGGCGCGAAGGAAGCTAACAAAGGGGCGATCGTGTCGGTGGTTTGCTGCTTGTCGGGGTATTCTTGCCGTTTAGGCTTTTGTCCTTTTTTGGCAGTTTTGCTGCAAAACAGGTGGAGGGTTGCTTCTTTGAGGGTGGCCCGCACTTCAACTCTCGATGCTGCCAAGTTTTGGTTTAGCAGTTTGGCGATCGCAGGTACGTCTCCCCACCTGGCCCATTCCTTGAGAATTTTGTCCGGCGAAGTTAAATCCACCCGCAGCACCCAGTCCGGCTTCGCTTCGCCGCTCACTTGGCTGCCGATCAGTGCTTCCCGGAAATCCTCTAGTTGCAGTTTCCGCAGCCGGCCGGCGATGGGTTCTGCCAGCAACGAAGGGTCGGGGCTGTAAGCTGACTCGCACAGCACCAGCAGCCGGCGTTCCTTGGGCTTGATATTTTCCGGCCCCTGAGCCGGCAGGTTTTCCCGGCTGCTTTTGAGTTCTTTTTCGCGAATGCTTACTTTCACCGAAACTCCCATCGGGCCGAGGATTTCGCTGAGATAGCTGGCGATCGCATCTGGATAGCCCCGGCGCGCCAAAGTTTCCGGCGAAACCGTCAATGTTCCACCGCGATCGCCATCGCCTGAGTCGGCTTCGGGGGATTGAATCAAAGCCACCGCGCCGCGGTTCGCTTTCTGCTGGGGGGGAACGGCGGAACTAAAAGCTTCCCGCGTCGCAGCAGCCGAAGTGTCGATCGTCACGGGGGAAGTTTCAAAAGCTTCTGGGTATTGAATCCGCGAGGCGATGGGAAGACTTTCGGCGTCAAAATCAAGTTCTTCCCGTACTTGCGGCGGGTGGGCCGCTGTTTCTACCGGTTTTGGTGTCTGTTTTAGTTTGCGGTTGTCATTCTTAAATTTGCCGAAAAATCCGCCTTTTTTACGGCTTTCTGGCGGTTCGCCGTCGGCGGGACTCTCTGGCGGCGGCACTTCGGCAACTTTTGGTTCCGGTTGCTGCGGCTGTTGCTGTCGCTGGGGACTGCTGCAATCGAGCCGGACTGTCCAGTCATTTTGTCGGGAACCGAGTTTGCGGCCGCAGAGAAACAACTGGTAAATTTTAGGTCGATCGGGCAGCAGTCGCGTTAAATCAGTTTGTTCGAGGGCGCTGGTAAATCTCGCCGTCACCAATTCTTGAGACGGACACTGCGCTGCTTCGCACAAAATGTGCAGGTGATTTCCCCGCAAACGCGCTTGTACTTGAACTTCGGGAAGCCCTAAAGCTTCTTGCGCCCACTGCGACGCGCTCGATCGATTATCTGCCAATATGCTCCCGTTCGCATTCAACATGAAACTCTAAATTTTGCCAAAGCTGGTTTTGTTTTCTAGAAATAGCACAGTTACAGATTTTACAGACAATTATTTTATTTGCCGAGCCTAACCGTTTTGTCAGGTTTAAGCCTTGCTGGGCTTACTGTCTTGCCTTGTATCCCCTCGGCTTCGATCCGTTGGGGAATAGTGTTTTGATAATACTACCCCGACATTTTGGCACAGATAGACCCAAATTAAGCCTAGCAAGAAGTTATTCGTTATTCCTGATACCGTTTCCGTTTGTATCGGAATAATCATTTTCGGATTGTAGTGCTGTGGTTTCGCTTAGCTGCGCGGAGACAGTCGCACGCTCGATATTCGGAGAGTATCCCGATTTTATACAAAGCGTTTTTTCCGAGTGCGATCTTAAGATCTGGCGAGAAGATATTTATAGACTTGGCTGCGCGGGGACGATCGCTTGCAGGATCTGATTCGGATGTCACTGGATTTGATATCAAAAGTCATTAGTCATTCGTCAGCGGTCAAGATGATTATTTGCCCTGTAAACTGAGGATTAGGGATTGACACAGGAGGAATTTATGCCGTCGGAAAACCAAGACTTGCTCAAAACTCAAACACCTAACAGTCCAAAGTTGCCAGTTCCCTCAGACATTTTATTGAGCTTGGTCGCTTTACCCATGCTGGGCGGCTTGGTGGTGGCTAAAGCTGCTGCTGAGTTTGTTGCGTCGATCGGCGTTGAAAGCGAAGAAGTTTTTCGGGGTTCGCGCCTCCCCGTGCTCAACTTTCCTCAATCACAGGACTAGAAGGCATAAGGAAGGATGCTTGCAACTAGAAGCTAATTTTTTTCACCCCGCCCAAAAACTTATGCCAGCCCCCGGCTCCTCTGGTGGAAAGTTCAAAATTTTAGACTCTTGTTCAAGCTCCCAGATTCATCTTTGGAGTAAATCTAAAATTGTTCGACTCAGTGCTCGCCGAACCTTTCGCGCCGAAAATCTCAAATTGCAGGTTAACCAATCTTAAAGCTTGACAATCGGTAAAATCCGTGCTGTAAGAATTGGTCTTTCCTTATACCTTCTACATAAGTGCCTTCTACTTTCTACGTTGCAATAAGTTGTCTCAAATTTGACTGCAAACAAAAGTGTTTTAGGCGAAACTAAACCATACAATTTTCTTGACACCCGCAGCTATTGAGGAACAGCCCGATGACTTCAGTCCTCCAGTCTTCAGAACAGGCTATTGATGCAACATCTATTTCCCATTCTCCCGCTTACTCAAAATCAGACCTGTTTCTGCGCAATCGCCTCAAAGTAGTAGAGGACTTGTGGGAATCGGTGCTGCGACAGGAGTGCGGGCAGGAATTGGTGGATTTGCTCCAACAAATGCGATCGGTCAATTCCGCCGAGGGACAGGCCACTAACTTTCGCGAGTCGAATGTCGCACAGCTAATCGAAAAGCTCGACCTCAACGCCGCCATCCGCGCCGCTCGGGCTTTTGCACTGTATTTCCAGTTGATCAACATTGTCGAACAGCACTACGAACAGCGAGACCAACAGCTAGCTTACGCTAGCAGCAACGATGCTGGTGGGCGGATGTTTTCTAAACTGCCAGGACAAGCAACGGATGCGCCCGATCGCCCGCGCCACAGGGAAGGCCCAGGCCCCGCCCAAACGGCTCTGAGCAATGCAGACAGCAGCGAGACGATCGCCCGAGACGCCGGAACTTTTCACCAACTGTTCCCGATGCTGCAGCGCTTGAACGTGCCTAGCCAACAAATCCAGCGCTTGATCGATCAGTTGGACATCCGCTTGGTATTTACAGCTCACCCGACGGAAATTGTCCGCCACACGATCCGCACCAAGCAGCGGCGAATGGCGAAGATTCTCCAACAGCTAGACCAAGTTGACGAGAAATTTCAGGTGTTCGGGGGCGGCTCTCAAAGCCCCTACCCGGTGTCTTGCTGGGAAGCGGCCGCTCTCCAAGAGCAACTGATGGAAGAAATTCGCCTCTGGTGGCGCACGGACGAACTGCACCAATTCAAGCCGACTGTCCTTGACGAGGTGGAATACACTCTCCACTACTTCGATGAAGTGCTGTTTGATGCGATTCCCGAACTCTACCACCGCTTAAAGCAAGCGCTCCACGCTTCTTATCCTTATCTGAAACCGCCGAGTTACAATTTTTGCAAGTTCGGTTCTTGGGTGGGTTCCGACAGGGACGGCAACCCTTCTGTGACTCCGAAAGTTACTTGGCAAACGGCTTGTTATCAGCGCCATTTGGTGCTGTGTAAGTACATCAACGCCGTGAAACGCCTCAATGAACTGTTGAGTTTGTCGCTGCACTGGAGCGACGTGCTGCCGGAATTGCTCGAATCTCTCGATCGCGACAGATCGGAATTTCCCGAGGTTTACGAGCAGTGGGCGATCCGCTACCGCCAAGAACCTTATCGGTTGAAGCTGGCCTACGTGCTGCAGCGGCTGGAAAATACGCGCGATCGCAATTGGCGACTCTACAAAGGAGACGAGTTGCAGCGGGAACGCGAAGCTTTGTCGGAAAATCCCGGAATGACCGGCCTTTATCGATCGGGCGCTGAGTTTTTGATTGAGTTGCAGCTCATCGAGCACAATTTAGTGGAAACTGGTTTGAGCTGTCGGGACTTGGAAAATCTGCTCTGCCAAGTAGAAATTTACGGGTTTAATTTGGCTTACCTAGATATCCGCCAAGAGTCAACAGTACACTCCGACGCTTTGAGCGAAATTGCTGAATACTTGCAAATTTTGCCCAAGTCGTACAATGAAATGTCGGAATGCGATCGAATTATTTGGCTCGCCACAGAACTGCAAACTCGCCGCCCTTTAATTCCTGCAGAATTGCCCTTTTCTCCCAAAACTTGCGAGACGGTCAATACCTTCCGAATATTGCGGCAAATGCAGCAGGAGTTTGGCCCGGAAATTTGCCAAACTTACGTCATCAGCATGAGCCACGATGTCAGCGATTTGCTGGCGGTTTTGTTGTTAGCAAAAGAATCAGGACTTTACGATCCGGCTACAGGAATTAGCAGCATTCAAGTAGTTCCCCTGTTTGAAACGGTGGAAGATTTAAAAAAAGCGCCGGAAGTAATGCAGCAAATCTTTGATCTGCCGCTTTATCGAGCTTTGCTAACAGGAGGATACGCACAGGAACTAGCGGAAAAAAGCGAAGAAAATATCCAATGTCCAATCGAAACTCTCAAATTGCAAGAGGTGATGCTGGGCTATTCCGACAGCAATAAAGATTCTGGTTTCCTCAGCAGCAATTGGGAAATCCACAAAGCTCAAAAGGCTTTGCAAATGGTTGCGGAAAAATACAATGTAGAGTTGCGGATTTTTCACGGCAGAGGCGGTTCTGTAGGGCGCGGCGGCGGGCCTGCTTACAAGGCAATTTTGGCTCAGCCTGGAAAGAGTATTAGCGGGCGAATTAAGATTACCGAACAAGGCGAGGTTTTGGCTTCTAAATATTCTTTGCCGGAGTTGGCGCTTTACAATTTGGAAACTGTGGCGGCGGCGGTAATTCAAGCTAGTTTGCTGCACACTGGTTTTGATGGCATCGACCCTTGGAATGAGATTATGGAGGAGTTGTCGGTGAGGTCGCGATCGCACTACCGCCATTTAATCTACGAACAGCCGGATTTAGTCGATTTCTTCCACCAAGTTACCCCCATTCAAGAAATCAGCCAGTTGCAGATTAGTTCTCGCCCCGCGCGTCGCGGTGGCAAAAAAGACATCAGCGGTTTGCGAGCAATTCCCTGGGTGTTTAGCTGGACTCAAAGCCGCTTTTTGCTGCCTTCTTGGTACGGTGTCGGCACGGCTTTGCAAGAGTTTTTGCTGGAGGAACCGGAAGAACATTTGAAACTTTTGCAGTATTTCTACTTGAAATGGCCGTTTTTTAGAATGGTAATTTCTAAGGTGGAAATGACTTTATCTAAGGTAGATTTGCAGATTGCAGAACACTACGTGCAGGAGTTAGCTTTGCCGGCTGACAAGGAGCGTTTTCAGACTTTATTTGAGCAAATTGCTGCCGAATTTCATTTGATTCGGGATTTGGTTTTAACTATTACGGGACACCAGCGTTTGTTGGACGGAGATCCATCGCTGCAGCGTTCGGTGCAGTTGCGAAATGCGACGATTGTGCCTTTGGGTTTGTTGCAGGTTTCGCTGCTGAAACGCTTGCGGCAGCACGGTAGTGGCGGGGTTCCGGGGGTAATTCACTCGCGTTACAGCAAAGGTGAATTGTTGCGGGGAGCTCTGCTGACGATTAATGGAATTGCTGCGGGGATGCGGAATACGGGCTAGGAAAATTGTTTTGAGTTTTGAATTAGTGGTAAGGTGCGCCTCGGCGCACCCTGCTACTGGTAGTTTCAGAATTCGCGCGATCGCCTTTTGTAGTCACAGCCATAGAAAACTGTTCGCTATGCTAGCTGAGATTTTTTTTATGTCTAAACGCAAACAGTCTGAAGGTTGTCGCCCGATGCTGCGGCGCACTTTTTTATTTTTAACGGGCCTAGCTTTGGCGCGGGTTGTGGCTGACTATTTTGCGATCGCCCAAAACCGAAATAGCTTCTTGACTCTCGCGGGTCAACTGTGGCAAAAGTCACTCGCTTTTTTATCAAAAATACAATCCAATCAAACTCTTCAACCTCTCGCTAACAATCCCATTATAAAATCTGGAAAAACCAATCAACCTCTGCCGAGTAATCCTATTGTAAAATCGCCAGAAAATTCTCCCGCAGCGCAGCCGTCTCAACCTCAAACTATCAAACGTTCTGCTAAGCAAGCAAAACCTGTACAAGTCAGCAGCCAAAATGTAGCTGGTGCCAGTTTTTATCTAACAACTATTGACCTCGCCGACCCGGAAATTTATATCACAATTGGGTTAGCTAATAATGCAGATTTTGCAAATACTTCTAAAGTAACGCGGGGCGATGAACCTTTTGAAAATATGGTGGGGCGTTACCGGGCTGCTGTTGTTGCTAACGGGACTTTTTTTAGTAAAGATAAGCAGAAATCTGTGCTGGGAAATATGGTGGCGGCGGGTAAGTTTCTGAAGTACAGCCGATGGGAAAATTACGGCACGACTTTGGGAATTAAAGCCGGAAATCAATTGGAAATGGTGACGGCTAGAATCGAAGGTAAGCCGGATTGGAGTCAACATTGGTTTTCTCTGACTTGCGGGCCGAGATTGGTTAAAGGGGGGAAAGTTGGGCTGTCTCCTTTGTCGGAAGGTTTTAAAGATGCTCATGTTTTGGGCGTGGGTTCGAGAACGGCGATCGGCTTTCCGGCTTCGAGAGATAAGTTATTCTTGGTAACTTTTCTTGATAGTTTGTCTTTGGAAGCAGAAGCTAAGGTTATGCAGGCAATCGGCTGTTTTGAAGCGATGAATTTGGACGGGGGCGCTTCGGTGGGTTTGGCTCATCAGGGGCAGATTTTATTGCCGCCGGGACGGAATTTGACGAATGTCCTGGTGGTTTACGATCGCGAATATCCGGCGCCGGCTCAGTTAAAGCAGTCCTGGGAACGCTTTCAAAAGGGATCTCGACCTTCCCCCGATCCGTCCGTTTTTTTTGATTAATTTAGCAGAAGGAAGTTCGGCAACGCGCACTGAATCGGGATGTAACGGATGCAAGAAAAAAGGAAGAAGGAATCGAGGGAGCATCCCGATTTTGGGTAGTGCTCCCGAGAGAAGGATGAGAGAATTAGAGACAATGCTATAACCAGTGCTTGGGATACGTCCTGTCTGCCGCTAAATTATTAAAGATGACGGCGCACAAGACCAAGATTATTGATCCCTCAAAAGCAGGTGTTAGCAAAAATTTCCAGTCTGGTTTGGTCATCATGACGACTAAGGCAACTGCTCCCGAAGGCGGATGTAGAGTTCTGGTAATCTGCATAATTCCGATCGCACTAGAAACAGCCATTCCCATCGCCCAGGGAGAAGAACCGAGAAATTGCAGAATCATTAAACTGGTGAGAGCAGCTAAGAAATTGCCCCCAATGACATTCCGGGGTTGAGCCAAAGGGCTGTCAGGGACACCAAAAATCAGAACGCTTGTAGCGCCAAACGGAGCCATTAGTAAAGGAGAATTAGTTTTTACAGCAAGATAGGACGTTGCAGTAATTGCCAAAAAGCTGCCAATCCAACTCCAAAAAATATGCCGAGGATGAGGTCTGTCTACTGGGCAGGTCAATGAACACGATCGCCATCTCCCAAAGGTTTTAAAGCAATAACTTTCCCATTTCAGTCGAATTTTTTTACTGTCAATCATAAATCAGGTTAGTTGATAACCAGGCTTCTTAAATTGTCTGAACTAGCCTCCGGTAAAGTTAAGATATCATAACAATTTGTCAAAAAGTAGTTAAAGGCACAGATTTTTTACTTCTATGCCACTCAAGCTGCTGCTAACCACTCGGTTGGAACGGACTAGCAAGTTTGGTCGGTTTTGCAACAGACGTTATCGGCAGTCGCACAACTTCACTGTTAGCCGTCATTCGATTTTAGATTTTAGATTTTGGATTTTGGATTGACCCCACGGATAAATTCGGGGGCTTGAGGATTTTAGATTTGAGATTTTGGATTGATTCCACGGATAAATCACGTGGCGGGTACCATCAAGAAATTCTTGGTCAGAGTTATTGATGAGGGTAAAGCCAGAGGTTATTTGTAAGGTGCGATGCCCAGTAAGCATGAATTGAAATATCGCACCCACACTTTGAGATAAGTCTCTAGTTCAGAATGCGATCGCCGTTTTCTGGTTAGTGCGATCGTCTCCCTCGCACTCGGATATAATTACGAACTTAATCTCCGCTACGGAGAGTTTTGCCACTCGGCGGTAAGCTTGCGGAAATTGTATTGAGACGCGCCGGGGTGACAAGTAACGCAACTGCTGATATTTGCGGGTTGTGGCAGTTTGACTTTGGGGTGCAGAGCTTTGAAATAGCGAGAGTTAGCGACTCGATAGGCGATCTCTTCGTCTTTGGCTTGGGAACGGGAAAAAGTTTGCAGGTAGTTCCAGACTAGCAGACGGGGCGGGTCTACTAGCAGTTTGATGGTTTGCCCGTAGTGTTGGGAATCTTGCAGCAATCTGCGCCAAGTTTCTGTAGGTAAGACTTGTGGCGGTAAAGCGATGTGACAGGTGGCGCAGTTTTCTAGGTACAGTTGCTGTCCGAGTTGGTAGCGTTCGGGGATGCGATCGACAGTGCCATTATCCTCAATTGCAGAGACTTGAGCAAGTCGCGCCGGAGTGTTGGACCCGGCTGTCTGGGCTGCTACCCATCCGCCTCCAGTACAGCAGAAAATTATCAACACCAGCAAAGTTGAGTAAAGCCCCCGCAAGCCACGAGAGCGACGCTTCTTGGGGGGGTTTTTGTGGTTCATGGTGTTTCTGCCTTCTCGCTGCTAATTTTTGCCTTGGGTCGGCGGTTTTTTTGAGCCTGCATTGATTTGTTGCCTAAATCACTGGTATGCTCATGCCTTCGCGGGCCAAGCAGCCATTGGCGAATGCGGCCTGCACGTCTGCTTCAACGCGATCGAGAAAATTGTCGTCGTGACCCGGATCGTGGTGAAACATCACGATTTTTTTGACTCCAGCAGCTTTCGCTATTTCTACTCCTGCTTGCCAAGTCGAGTGTCCCCAGCCGACTTTTGGGGTATTGAAGTCGTAATACTCTTCGTTGGTGTAGTTAGCGTCGTAAATCAGCACGTCGGCGTCGCGAGCTAGGTGTACCACATTGTCGTCTAGCCGATCGGGAAAATGTTCTGTATCGGTGCAGTAGACGGCTGTGTGTCCCTCCCAGGTGACTCGGTATCCGATCGCGGTGTTGGGATGGTTCAGCAGTGCCGTTTCTATTTTCACATCGTCGAGTTCGAGAATATCCCCAGGGGTCAAATCGTTGAATTTGAGGTCTGACTGCATCACTTGGATGGGGACGGGAAAATTGGGGTGCAGCATTTGGTCGGCAAGACGGTGTTTGATTGTAGTGCCGTTGGGGGCGATCGCACCGTAAATGTGAAAGCAGTTCCCCGGGATAAAGGCAGGAGTAAAGAACGGAAACCCTTGAATGTGATCCCAGTGAGTGTGGCTGAAAAACATATGGGCTTCCACGGGCATTTGCCGCAGCAGGTTGAGACCTAGAACTCGCAGACCTGTGCCGCCGTCAAAAATCAGGCGTTTTTTACCCAAGCGCATTTCTACGCAAGAGGTGTTGCCTCCGTAGCGAATTGTTTTGGTGCCGGGGGTGGCGATGCTGCCCCGCACGCCCCAGAACTGAACGACAAACTCAGTCAAAGGACTATTTTCCATAGTGGCTTTGCCATCTGAAGGCTGTGGGTTGGGTAGAGAGGGTGGGGAATCTGGCATCTTTTTTAGCTTTGGGGGCAGGAACTTGGGAGTTGAAATCTTAGTTTTTAGTTTTTAGTTTTTAGTTTTTAGCAATCTGTACTATAAAGCGCTTTATGGGGAAACCATCCGAGTGCCGAAGACTTGGGCTGTTAGAAACCTAAACCGTACCGGTTGGTGTAGGAGATGTCACGCTTGAGAGATTATTTTTTCCACCGTGCGGGCTGCCCGGCGTGTTCTGTGTTCTGAGATTAAGATAGCGCCGAACAAGATTGTTCGGGTAAAATTTCCTCAAACGTAGAACGCATTCTCTAGGGGTAGAATTTTCGCTCGATCTTACTCTAGGAGTAGTATTTTTTTCAAGATTGGTGTCGGGCCGCGGTTTTGAGGAATGCCGTTCCGGTGACTCGGCATTCACGACTGATTTGACATTCTAGCCACCCGTTTCTCGACTGCATCCCTAGACGTGCAGCGATCGCCTTAAGTTCGGCCCCCTGAGTTTTTAGTCGGGTTGCAGTCGAGGAGTGCGGGCTAGGGACTTATTTGCGATCGGCTGCGATGCACTTTTCCACTAACGGCATTACTAGATCTACATCTTGCCAACCCAGAATTTCTGTGACTTTTTTCTCCAAATTTTTATAGGTTCTAAAAAATTCGGCTATTTCGTCCAAGCGGTGGGGGGCTACGTCTTTGAGGGACTTATAGTGAGCGTAGCGGGGGTCTTTGTCGGGAACGCAAAGCAGTTTTTCGTCCCTGTCGCCTCCGTCAATCATTTCCAGCATTCCGATCGGACGGGCTGCTATGATGCACCCTGGAAATGTGGGCTCATCCATCATTACCATGCCGTCGAGGGGGTCGCCATCATCGGCTAAGGTATTGGGTATGAAGCCGTAGTCGCACGGATATTGGACTGAGGAATAAAGCACCCGATCGAGAGCAAAGGCTTGCAAGTCTTTATCAAATTCGTACTTGTTTTTGCTACCGGCGGTAATTTCGATGAGGACGTTGAGCAGTCCTGGTTTCGGCTGTGCCGGAATTAGCGATAAGTCCACAACAATATCTCCAAGTTAACAGATGATTGGGATGAGTGCTACTTGCCAAATCCCTTTGATAGCATTTTACGGGCGATCGGGGCCGACGGTTGCATGAGATTGAGAGAAAGCGGGGGAGTGCGATCGGGGTTAGACAATTTGAGGATGAGGCTTGTGGGGTGTCCCACCTGCTGTGAAAATACACCGGAGGGGGGGGACGCCCATCCCGCAGTTTGAGAGGGGAATGCTTTGTTGGGGCGAGGGAGATATTTTCACATCGATATTTTCTTTTTACCGTCTGTCAAAATTCTTTGAATTTTCAATCCCAACCACTGGCTTAGTTCTGTAGCGAACCACTGGATTTCTGCTTCGCTTAATTTCTGCTTCACTCCCAGTCTATATTTTTGGTTGCCGGCTTTAACAATCACCTCAGAAAGGTTGGCTCCAATTTTTTCAATTTTCAAATAAGAAATGTCCTGTCTGGCGGCTGGCTCGAAATGATTCCATCTCAACCCCAGTAGATAGCTGGTACAGGAGATTTGCTGGCGATCGATTCTGAGACGCAATTTCCGAAATAGTGCAAACAGAAACATTACTGCTACCGCAACTGATAAACTTTCTGCTATCATCACAAGAATTAGCAGATTTATCTCTGAATTAGTGAAGGGCTTATTATAATCAAAATTACCCCATAATATGGCAGTTGCAGCAACCGCAGTAGAAAACAGAGCAATTAACCCAAAACCAACTCCTGGCGGCGGAAATATAATTTCGATAAACTCCGAATTTTTTGTCAATTTAATATCGCTGCCTTGCGGCTGCAAGGCTATAGATTTTTTGTCGATAGAACTGGGATTTTTGAGACATCGCAATGCTTCCTCAGCCGAAGATAACCGTTTGGATAAACTCGGTTCCGTCATCCACTCCAGCCAATCAACTAAATTAGGATTGAGATGCGTGATGCGAGCGGCAAATTGAATTTTTAAATCCTGCTGCGCCAGTTCCGTGGGATGCAAACCTGTTACCAAATAAATTAAAGTTGAACCTAAACCATAAAGGTCAGAAGCCGGAACCGAGCGCCCGCCAAATTGTTCCGGCGCCATATATCCGTAAGTTCCCACTACTGTAATTGTGCCGCCAAACTTTGCAGCTTGGTTCTGCACCGAGCCGAAATCAACTAAATAAACTTGTCCGACCGAGTGACCGGATCTGCTGTGCAGTAAAATATTGCTGGGTTTAATATCGCGATGAATAACAGGCGGTTCTTGTTTGTGCAAATAAATCAAAATTTCTAACAGCGATTTAGCTAATTCTTTCACCTCGCTTTCGCTAAAACTACGTCCAGCTTTTAAATGGTCTTCCAAAGTTTTTCCCTCTACATAAGTCTGTATCAGGGCAAATCCTTTACTGTCTGGTTCGTCAATTTCCAGGTAGTCGAGGTAGCGAGGAATTGCTGGATGATCGAGTTCTTTTAAAGTTTCCGCTTCCCGTTCAAATAGGTTGAGGTCTTGCCATTCAAAATCGTTACCAAGGAATAGCTGTTTGATGACAACTAATTCTTGAGTTTGCAAATCACGAGCCAGCAGCGTTTGGCGACCTGTTTGTTTTCCCAGTTGCCCCTGCACTTCATAGCGTTCTGCTAATACTTTCGCAATCATATTTTTTTACCTTAATGTTAACTTGAGTGCAAGCCAAAATTATGTACGTTGGTTTGAGGTCACGAAACTCAAGTTTTCATTTAAAATAAAGTTTTGGGTTTCGCTTTTTTATTTAAAATAAAGTAGGTTGGGTTTCGCTATCGCTCTACCCAACCTACTTTATATAAATTTTAGACTCCACTTTTTCTTTGATACCAGCGGGCAAAATACTTGCTACTTTCCCCCATTGATAGTCCTGCAATTAGCGACGGTGCAAGCAGCAAAATATAATAACTTGAACTTGAGTAATACGGCAGCGAAGTCTTCGGAAGGAAGTCGAGGCTTACCAAAGTACAGAGTACGATACTAATTCCATTTAAAACCTGTCGGTGAAGTTTGGGATTAGTTAGGGGGAAAAAACACAATCGGGTCACAATTGCTACGATTATTCCGTTCCCCAACCCCAGCAGCAAGCCGAGAAAAATGCCCAGGATTCCTTGGACAATTATCGTCATCAGTGCCGAAAAGAAAAAGGTGCTGTAAATTGCTGCACAAGCTCCTACAGCTAGACATCCTGTCCCAATGCTGCGCCCGATCGCATTCCAGAACAAGCTAAAGGTATTCACGGTTTTTCCCTGTTTCAATGGTAGGGAATATTTATTTATTGTCTGTGGTTTTTCGAGAACTTCTTTTGCGATTTGGACTAAGGCGGGACGGCGTTCTAAACTGGGATGCGTCATCCACTTCAGCCAATTGGTAAAACCGGGACTTAATTTGGTGAATTGCTCGAATTCGAGCTGCAAATCTTTCTGCGGCAAGTCGGCAGGATGCTGCTTGGTAATTAAGGCGATTAATGTTGCTCCCAAGCCGTACAAGTCGGAAGCGGGGACTGCCCTCCCGCCAAATTGTTCTGGCGGCATATAGCCGTAGGTTCCGACAACGGTGACTGTTTTTCCTTGTTGGGTTGCTAGAGTTTGAACAGCACCGAAATCAACTAGGTAGACTTCGCCTACGCTGTTGCCCGATCGATTCTTGAGTAAAATATTGCTGGGTTTAATATCGCGGTGAATGACGGGGGGCCGTCGCTGGTGCAGGTAGGCGAGGATGTTTAATAATGCTGTGGCTAATTGTTTGACTTCGCTTTCGCTGAAGGTGCGGCCGTCTGAGAGATATTCTTGTAGGGATTTGGCTTCGATGTAAGTCTGAACTAGGGCGAATCCTTTGCGGTTGGGAGTGTCGATTTCAAAGGAGTCTAAATATCGGGGAATTGCGACATGGGATAGGGATTTTAAGGTTTCGACTTCTCGCTCGAACAGTTTTAAGTCTTCCCAGTTAAAGTCGCTGCTGAATGAGAGGAGTTTGACGACTACTTGCTGTTGCGTTTTTAAGTCGCGGGCGAGTAAGGTTTGCCGTCCTGCTTGCTTGCCGAGCCGCCGATCGCACTGATAGCGATCGGCTAATATTTCTTTTGACAAATCGCCGATGTTTTGTCCGCTCATGTTCTCTTGCCCTAGAACCGATTAAACCTAGTGTAGTTGACAAAAGTGCAATAATCGGAAATGTTCGGGCTGCGGCAAAAAATTTTTATGTCAAAGGGCAACCGCCTTTAAGAGCCAGCGATCTCGCACAATAAAGACGCGCCTGATTTAAGCTTGAATTTAATTTTCGATTTGCTTGTAAATTGACTGCACTACGTCGAGCAGGCTCAAGACTTGCTGCCATTCGGGGGCATCGGGGTTGTAGCTTTTGGCGCGCTGAGTTTTCAAACTGTGGTGCAATAGGGAAAGCAGCGCGTCAGGAGACTGTAAGGAATTGTCATCTTCATCTGCTGGGGTTTCGGCTGCATTTTCTTCGATGTCTTCTTTAATTTTTTGTGCTCGATCGGCGAGGGCTAAAGCTCTGCCTGCAAGGTTTTCCGGCATTTTGGGCTGTGAGGACAAAGACGCGCTGGTTAGTTCTACCAATAGTTGGCAGACTCGATCGACCCATTCGCGATCGTTTACTGAAAAGGAACCTGATTTGAACACTTGCCCGTCAGGTCTTTGTTGAATGCTTTGTACCTTCTGGATCAGAGGGATGGCCTTAACAGTGATATTTTCCGGGATTCTGGGGATATCTGACAGGGAGCTCCGAGCAATCTCCAGCAATAGTTGGTAAACATGATCTACCCACTCAACATCTCCTGATTGCGAATTCCAATTATTCATAACTGACGCTAGTGATTTTCTATATCTAAGACTAGAACATTGACTATCTGCGAAGGAAGCTCTTTTTAGGAGCCGCTAACGCTATTAAGACTTACGCGGACGGGGTGAGAAACCCGGTTTTCGATCGGATGTTTCGTCGCCTTTCTCCAAGATTTTTCTCAGAAACCGGCTAACGCTGCCGCAAGTCTTAACTATTTTTAAGCGCTTCAAATACTAGAAGTGCTAAGTTTGTTGCAGTAGGTAGTGCGAACGAAACAGGTAGGGCGAAACACAGGCATCTGGCTTGCGAGTTCAAATCCGTTATCTAACCATAATACCTGTTGGAGCTTCTTTATAATTAATCTCAATAGGATATTGAGGTTAATGGGTGGTCGGATGGGAGGCGCACCCCGATCGCGATTGCCCCCGCCCCCCCGGAACCCTGGCGCCACCGCCAGCATTTGCTGTGGGCCACTGTTATTTTTCTGTGAGATTCCAGACCCCATCCCAGTTGAGTACGTCTGAAAAACGATGCTTAAATAACATACAGCGATCGACGTGCAATTTAGCTGCCTTGTTTTTCGGGTCAACATCCAGAACGGCGTTAAATTCGCGTTCGGCGTCTGTAAAAGCTTGCTGGGCTTTTGGTTCTAAGGCTTTCTTAAACTCGCTCAGCACTTTTTTAACTTGATCGAGTCCGAGATTTTCAAATTCCTCATCTAACATTTCTGCAACTGTCTCCGAGGCCCGACTTTTAATTTTAGCCTGCAATAGCCGCCTGATCTCTGCGGCTTTCAGCCTCTTGATTTTGGGATTTGATGGTTCTAAGATGTCTGCTTCCAACAGCTTTTTGACTTCGCCTTCTTGCAAGTTTTTAATCTCCTCTGCTGATAGCGAGTTGATTTTTGCTTGCAGCAGCATTTTGGCTTCCTCTTCCGAGAGGTTTTTGATGCCTTCAAATTTCAGCAGTTGGATTTCTGTCTGCAACAGTACGATGAGTTTGTCTGCTTCGGACAGGTTTTTGGGGTCGTACTCTGACAGCTTTTTCAGTTGATGTAACAGGTTCTTGAGCTCGTGTTCCAACTGTTGCTCTACAAAATTGTTGGGCAGTTTCTTAATCTCTGCCTCTGGCATGGAGGCGACCTCATTTAAGATGTTTTTCACCTCACTTTCTGAGAGTCTTTGGGTGACTGGAGCTTTGTAATGTTCGCGCCCCTTGGTGTAATGTTCTATAATTTTTTGCTGTGTTTCGGTTAGTGACTTGCCCACTGGCGAGTATCCCTCGCGGATGCCGACGAGTTCGTAAACGATTACGGGTTCGCTTTTGCCCTTGACAGTAATAAAGTCGAGTTCTCGCACGTAGAGCCGATCGGCATAATCTCTGTAAGTATTGTCGCTGATGATCAAGTCGGTGCCGTACTGTTTGCTGGCGCCTTCTAAGCGAGAGGCAAGGTTTACGCCGTCTCCGATCGAAGTCAATTCCATGCGTTTGCTACTGCCGATGTTGCCGCTGACAACTTCATCAGAATGCACGCCCATACCGATGCCGATCGGCAGTTCGCCATTGGCCACGCGATCTTGATTGAACTCTGCCAGTTTTTCCCGCATTTTCACTGCCGTTTGCATAGCGCACCAAGCATGATCCTCTAGGGGTGCTGGAGAGCCAAAAACTGCCATCAGAGCGTCGCCGATGTATTTGTCGAGAGTCCCTCCGTACTCGAATACGACATCTACCATCACTTCAAAATATTTATTGAGCATAACTACCACTTCTTCGGCTTGCAATTTTTCCGTAAGTGTGGTATAGCTGCGAATGTCTGAGAACAGCACGGAAACGTTTTTGCGCTTGCCGCCCAATCCAGTATCCCCTGAAGCTAACAAATCTTCAGCTACTTTTGGGGTCATGTAACGGTACATCAAGTTTTTGACTTGCTTGGCGCTGCTAATATCTTCCATGACGACTAACGCGCCATTGACCTTGCTGGGGTCGGTAGCGTCGGTCATTGAATTAATCGAGAGATTGATACTCTGCGATTTTGCTTCACAGGACAGCAAAACTTGATCCGGGTAATACTGCTGGCGGTCGTTCTCGTCTTCGGGAGACAAAGACGCATCAAACCACTTGGCAAAATCGCCTTTTTCTAACTTAATTAACTCCCGCAAAGATTGACCTTCGGCTAATTCTGCCTCGCTGACACCCAGTAATTTTTGGGCACTGGGATTGGTCGCTACTATATTGCCTTTTTTATCTGTAGAAATCACGCCGTTAGTCAGGGCGTGCAGCATATCTTTTTGTCTTTGTTCTTGCTGTTTGACTTCTGCAAACAGTTTGGCGTTTTGCAGGGCGACTCCTGCTTGGATGTTAAACGCCTTCATAAATTCCAGGTCGTTGCGATTGAAACTCGCTTTCCACTGATCGGGGGCGTGCGGCCAATCTTCCGGGTTGTAGGGCGGAAAATCTCCTTGTCGTTTTTTATTAACTAATTGGGTGACACCAATCAATTTGTGGTTGGAGTTAAACACCGGCATACACAGCATACTGCAAGTGCGATACCCTGACTTTTGATCCACTTCTTTGGAAATTGCGGCGCGGGGATCGTCGTACACGTCGAAGGGAATCAGCAGCGGTGCACTGGATTGGGCGACGATGCCTGCGAAACCGGCTGTTCTGGGTATGCGAATTTCTTGAAGTTGACCTGCGATCGGGATTTTTGTCCACAGTTGATTTCTATCTTCGTCAATTAGCCACAGGGTGCTGCGATCGGCGTTCATCAGTTCTTGGGCCTGATCCATCACCCGCTTTAGGGTATCTTCTAAGTCTAAACTGCTCTGAGAAAGAGCGTTGACGGCGTTCATCAGCGCTGTCGCCGCACGTTGTCTTTGAGTTGCTGCGTAAAAAGATTTAGAAGACTCTAGAATTAGGCGAATCGACGGGGCAAATTCTCGAAAAACTTGTTCGTCTTCTTGAGTAAATCCTGCCTTGTCAATCTGTGATTCTAAAGTACCATAATGTTCGTGGTTGGGCTTGAGTTTATTAATCAGTTGAACGACTGCTACTAACTCTCCTGTTTCTTCGTTGATCAGGGGCATCGCCAGCATTGTATAAGTGCGATATCCTGTTCTTTCGTCAGTTTTTTTGGCGTTAGCCGATCGGGGGTCGTTATAAAAATCATAAGGAATGTTCACCACTTTTTTCTCTGTGGCTACTTCTCCCGCAATGCCCACATGGGAGGGAAATCGGAACTCTAGGTTGTTGCCATTTTCGTCTTTAGCAACGATCGCCCAGAGTTCATTTTTTTCGTCGTCTAATAAATATATCGTGCTGCGAGCGGCATTTAGCAATTCCCCGGTTTTGAGGGTAATCGACTGCAACATTTCGTTAAGAATGGCGTCAAATCCCTGGCTGTCAAGGATATTGTCGAGCATTCCCAGCGTTTGATTGACAACCCTCAGTTTTTCCTCAACTTCCCTGGCGACTCCTTTAAAACTATCCTTGTTTAAGGGTGCGAGGAAACTGGAGAAGTTTCCTTGGCTTTTGACGATTTGATTATTACTAGAGGGATAATGAGAATGCTGTTCCTGATGATTTTCAGTTACAGGAGTAAAATCATCCTTTTCACTGACAACAGTGGCCTCTACTGTCATTGTCATGTTGTTTTCCATAGCTGGCAGATTGGGAGATGCAGATGTCATAGACCTTTACAGAATCTTAAGCGTAAGGGTTAGTCTCTAAGCTAGGAGAGCGGGCAAGTTCATTAGTGAGTCACCTGTCGCACAAAACTCAACTATGTGTGAAAGTATTTCCCAGTTTACAGAACTCCGGCCACAGGGCAAGGGCAATTTAGTTGGAATTGCTGGTGAACTGCTGGTGCGACGGTAACGCTGCTGTGGCATTGCTGCACTCTTTTTAAAGAATGCGAATCCTGTTTAAATGGTTTATTAACTGATTTTGACATTGTGCGTGCCTGGTTTAAGTAGGTTCGGCAGGTCTAAGAGCCGATCGCCCGCAATAACATGAATGCGTACTGCTGGGAGGACTGCTGAAAGAGGGATGGCATTGTGGGACTAGCTGCAATTGTGACACCACCAGTTGCTAGTGATGTGTGCCCTTCTGTACACAATTGTGGTTTTTAACTAGAATTTATCTCAATTTTGCTGCTCTTAGCTTTCGTCCCGTGACTAAACTCACGGGCTTTTCAGCTTTTTTTTTGTAAAACTTGCGGTTGCCATTTTTAGTGTAACCTCCGGCTCGGAAAAACTCCGCCTTTTGGCCCCCCGATCGGCTGGAGGGTCGGGTAAGGGTATGAAAAACTGAGTTTGACGCCGTTCGATCATCGGTTTCCGTTAGAGCTTTTTTTCCCGTCTAGGACGCATAAACCGGGTTTTTTTACTCCCATACTTTTTTCAACCCTCAAGAAAAATTTAAGACAATCGGTTTTGGAGACTCCGAAAGTGGAGTGGACTATTTTCGACTGGCGGTGCGCAAACAATTGTTGTGTTTTCAGGGTTTTGCCCACTGAGTTTGGCGCAGTCCGGCGGCTTCGACAAGCAGGGATTCGGCGAAGGCGATGGCTTCTGTTGCTGAACGGCCGCTGGCGAGTTGGGCGAGTTCTTCGCGCCGCTGTTCGCTGTTGAGGGCGGCAACTCTGACTACTGTGCGTTCTAATGGTTCGGAATTGGCTGCGGGTTCGTCGATACTCGGTTCTGCTTCGATCGTCTGTTTGTTGACGCGAAAATGAAAATCAGCCATCGCCGCGATCAGCGGCTGGTGCGTGACGCAGAGAACTTGGTGTTTGTCGGAAAGTTGGTAGAGTTTTTTCGCGATCGCGCCGGCGACTCTCCCGGAGACTCCGGCGTCGATTTCGTCAAAAATCAGCGTACCAGCGCTTTCTATTTGAGAAAAACAGGCTTTGACGGCGAGCAAAAAGCGGCTCATTTCTCCCCCAGAGGCGATCGCGCCCAGGGGTTGCAGGGGTTCGCCCGGATTGGGACTGAAACAAAAGGCGATTTGGTCGGCACCAGTGGCGGTTGGGGTAGAAGGCGAGATCTCGACTTGAAATTGTACTTTTTCCATTGCTAACGGCTTAAGTTCTCCTACGAGGTGCGTTTCTAGTTTGAGGGCTGCTTCGCGCCGCAGGGTAGTGAGGTGGCTGCAAGCGTCTTTTAATTGCTCTAAAGCGGTCTGATATGCGAGTTCTAAGGCTTCCATTGAGTCGCCTCCTTCTAAAAGTTCGTTTAGTTCGTTTTGAATGCTTTGGTAGTAGGCGATCGCTTCTTTGAGCGGCCCGTACTTGCGGCAAATTTGTTTGAGTTCGCGAATCCGATCTTCTACTTCTTCGAGTCTTTCGGGATCTGCTTCTAATTGTTCGCCGTAGCTGCTAATTTGCCTGCTGGCTTCTGTGGCTTGAGCTAAAGCATCGCTGACCATTTCTAGGATTGGTTGCAACTGCACATCGTAAACGGCCATGTCGCTTAAAATTACTTCCGCTTTGCTCAACAAGTCGGCGGCTGATGCGCTGTCGCCCTCGTTTTGGTACAGGGCTTGGTGGACTTGGTAACTTTGCTGCTGCAATTCCACGACGTGGCCCAGCCGGATTGATTCTTGTTCTAGCTGTTCGAGTTCGTCGGCATCTTCGATGTGGGCTTCGCCGAGTTCTCGGACTTGGTATTCTAACAAATCAAGTCTTTGCAGCCGCTGCTGTTCCGACTGACGCCTGCGCTTGAGGGCTGTTTTGGCGCTGCTGGCTGAGAGCCACGCGGAGCCGATTGTCGATCGCGCTTCAGCGAGCCTTTGGCCGCCGTATAAATCGAGCCATTCTCGCTGGAGGGTTTCTTGTCCGAGGTGGACGGTTTGGCCTTGGGCGGTCATTTCCACAAGCCGATCGCGCAGTTGGTCCATTAACTGGCGGTTGACCAGAATTCCGTTCAAGCGGGATCTGGTGCGCAGAGCACCGCTAGATGCGTTAATTTCCCGGCTGCAAACGGCTAAATTTCCGTCTATGGGTTCGATTTCTTGCTCGCCCAGCCACAAAGCTGCGGCTTTGTCCAATTCAAAGGTAGCTTCCAATATTGCCCGCGTTGCTCCGGTGCGAATCGATCGGCGATCGACTTTCCCGCCCAACACTGCATCGATCGCATCTAGGATTATCGATTTACCGGCGCCAGTTTCGCCTGTAAATACGTTCAAACTCGGGCCAAATTCTAGATCCAGGCAGTCAATTAAGGCAAAGTTTTCTATTCTTAGGTATAGCAACATGAGGAATTGGGAATTGGGAATTGGGAATTTGTAATTTGTCAGTGGGAATTTGTAATTTGTCAGTGGGAATGCGTAATTAGTAATTGGTAATTGGAGGCACAGCCGGGAAAATTATTGGTACCAAATAACAACTGTCAACTGTCAATTGTCAACTGTCAACTGACCGGAAGTAATTAGGTCGGGACCCCCGGATTCATCCGTGGAGGTAGAAAAAAAGCTCCGAATCATCTTGTGATCGCCCCCGGATTCATCCGTGGGGTCGATTCTAAAATCTAAAATCTAAAATCTAAAATCTAAAATCGATTGACTTCTGCTATAGTTTCAACCATCCAAACAAATCTCCTACCGTCAGCCGCAATTCTGCTGCCCAATCTGGAACCGGCAACAATTCTTCTGGTTTTGCTAAAATTTCCGGTTGCTTTCCAGGGGGATAAATTAATATAGATCGCACCACCGGATCGATCAGCCAACCCATTTTAGTGCCGTTTTTCAGACAGTGTAAAATATTCCCAGTTACTTGAGTTTGACTCTGGCCTGGAGAGAGAATTTCAATTGTCCAATCTGGGTAAGTTTCAAATACATTAGCAACATCCCCATTTTCATCAACAGGTATTCTGTCCCAAGTAAATACTGTGACATCTGGCACTATCGATATACCGTCAAAAGTACACCGCAATTCGGGAAAAGCTAAGGCAATTTTCGGCTTTTTAACTAAGACATTGATGGCTGGGACTAATTCACATTGAATCCTGCTATGTTTTCCTTGTGGTATTGGTTTTTGGATGATTTCACCGTTGATATATTCGCTAGCTGGTTCTGTTTCTGGTAGTTTGAGAAACTCTGACAAAGGTAGTGTTTTTGTTTGTATCTGTACCATTTTCTACTCCTTCTATTCAATAAAACCCAAGTGTTTTCTAGCAGCAACCGTTACCATTCTCCCGCGACTTGTCCGCTGCAAAAATCCGATTTGCATTAAATAAGGTTCGTATACATCCTCAATGGTTTGAGTGTCTTCTCCTGTAGAAGCTGCGAGGGTTTCTAATCCCACAGGGCCGCCGTTAAAATTCTCAATCATTGCTGTCAAAATCCGCCGATCTGTCCAATCTAAACCTAGCGGATCGACGTTGAATAATTCCAAGGCGAGTGAGGCAACTTCGGCATCAATTGGCTTTAAATTTTTGACTTCGCTGTAGTCTCTAACTCGCCGCAGCAAACGGTTAGCGATCCGGGGCGTTCCGCGAGCTCGGCGGGCAATTTCTGTGGCTCCTTCTGGGGTAATTTGAGTGTCGAGAACTTGGGCGGTTCTTTGGACAATTAGACTGAGTTCGTCTATTTCGTAGTAGCGCAATCTTTGGATCAAGCCGAAGCGATCGCGCAATGGAGATGTTAGAGAACCGACTTTGGTTGTTGCTCCTACTAAAGTAAACGGTTTCAGAGGTATGCTGCGGATTTTTGCGGTTTTTCCTTGCCCGATAGTAATATCTAAGCGGCAGTCTTCCATCGCCGGATAGAGGATTTCTTCTGTAACTTTAGATAAGCGGTGAATTTCGTCGATAAACAGCACGTCGCCTGCTTTGAGGTTGATCAGCAATCCGACAATATCTCGCGGTTTTTCTAAAGCGGGGGCGGTGGTGATTTTGCATTCAACTTCCATTTCTGCTGCTAGAATTAGCGACATTGTGGTTTTTCCCAACCCTGGAGGCCCGTAGAGTAACAAGTGATCCATAGGTTCGCCCCGAGATTTGGCGGCGGCAATTGCGATCGCCAAAACTTCTCTCAAGTCTTTTTGCCCGATGTATTCAGCTAACCGCTGGGGCCGGATTTTGTCGTCTTGTTTGCTGTTGATTTCGTCGGGTAGTTCTTGCGATTCTAGCAAAGATTCCGTCTGGGGTTTGACGGCTTTTTTGCGACGGGCTGGGGCTATGTCTTCGGGTAGATTTGGGTCGGGGGGCTGTTGTTTGGAGGAGATAATAGCCATATTTATTTGCGATCGGGCAGCGGGAATTGTTTACAATTGTTAGCAGAATCTTTACAATTATTGAGTTCGTGATGAGTATTCCATCTTCTTTATTAGCATCGGAAAGCATAACTTTTGAGGGGGCGATCGATCTGACTGAATCTTTACTGTCGTTGATTGAGGACGATCGAGTTTCAGAGGCCGACATCGAGCAAGCTGTTAGATCTCTGGTGAAAACACAGAACGGCGCTAGGGGGTTTTTTGTCACCTATCTAACGGACGATCGACAGGACGCAGATCGCCCGTCACCCGGAGTAGTCGAGGCGCTGCGATCGGCTCCTGAGATCGTAGCAGAACTGCTGGTGAAAAATTTGGCGATGTCGGCGGCAATGGTCGTGCATCACTCGCGCCAGCAAAAGGAGAAAATGGCGGCCGGTTCTGCTAGAGTGCAGGAGCGATCGCGCAATTTAATTCAAATCCTGCAAATGCCCGCCTGTCAAACTATAGCGTCGCAAATGCTAGAAAGTTTGCAGAGTGCCAACGGCGAGTACGGGGAATTTTTCCAGCGGTGGGGCTACGACAACGAGCAAAAACTAGCGATCGGTTCGGCAGTTCGATCGGCGATCGGCTAAAATAACATCCTTCGCCAGGGTGGCAGATGCTTGATCAAAGCGACGGGGCTGTGGAATAATTGCGGTTTAGCAAAAGCTGCACAATTGTAGCTTGAGTTGATTTAGGTGTGAAGGTAGTGAACGAGGGCGAAAAAATTGCACAGAACGGTGAAAGGAGTTGCCCAAAAAGCCCGAAGGGTGGGCGGCAGGCTGCCCGGAAGTAGCCAGCGCTGGGCGAAGCTGAATCTGCTGGCAACATTGGTGCGCCGGGACTTGGAAGCTCAATACAAAGGCTCGATTCTGGGCAATTTGTGGCCGCTGCTGAATCAGCTATCGCAATTGGTGATTTACACATACGTATTTTCGATCGTCCTCAAGGTAAAGCTCAGCCTTGCAGGTTTCCCGGAAAACAGCGACATTACATTTGGAGTCTGGCTGTTTGCAGGTTTGTTGCCTTGGAGTGCCTTCACCAGCGGTTTGATCAAGTCGGGAGTATCGGTGGTGGGGCAGCCGAATTTAGTGAAAAAAGTGGTATTTCCCCTCGGTTTGCTGCCGCTAGTACCGATTTTTACAGCTTTTATTGAAAGTTCTCTGGGTTTAGCAGCTTTGATTGTCATAGTGGTAGTGTCGTCGCAAAAGCTCAACGCTACTTTATGCTTGCTGCCGCTGGTTTGGGTTCCTCAGTTGCTGCTGACAGCGGGTTTGGGATATTTGACAGCGGGCTTGACAGTGTTTTTGCGAGACATTCCTCAGACATTAGGTGTTATTCTAAATTTTTGGTTTTATTTGACGCCGATCGTCTACCCAGCATCAGTAATCCCCCAAGAGTGGCGAGCGTGGATATTTTGGCTAAATCCAATGGCCGCCATCTCTGAGGTTTATCGAGACCTCATACTGCTTGGAGAAGTTAAGCACTGGGGCGAATGGGGTGTCGCCACCCTGATTTCTGCTGCTATATTTTGTGGAGGTTTGGCGGTTTACCGGCGTTTGCGTCCCGCTTTTGCTGACGTGCTGTAAATTTGTTTGAGAGCGAAAATCCATCTAAAATCTAAAATCGAGCGTGCTGTAAATTTGTTTTATATCTACAGTCAATCTAAAATCTAAAATCTAAAATCTAAAATCGATTGTGCTGTAAATTTGTTTAAGATTTCAAGTCAATCTAAAATCTCAAATCTAAAATCTAAAATCGATTGACTGCCGCCAATGACAGAAAATGTAATTTCACTAAAAAATGTTTCCAAATGCTTTAAGCGGTACGATCGTCCCGGAGACCGCTTAAAGGAAATTATTTACCCCAGCAAAAAACTCGCTGACGAATTTTGGGCGCTGCACGATATCAATCTAGAAATTCCTCAAGGACAAACTCTGGGAATCGTCGGTCGCAACGGTTCCGGAAAAAGCACTCTCCTGCAAATAATTGTGGGGACGCTGACCCCTACCGCAGGAAGCGTGGATGTTAAAGGGCGAGTCTCCGCTTTGTTGGAACTCGGAAGCGGGTTTAACCCGGAATTTACCGGGCGGCAAAATGTGTTTTTTAACGCTCAATTACTCGGATTCAATCAAAAAGAAACTGAAGCAAAGTTTGACGATATAGCTGCCTTTGCTGATATTGGGGATTTCATCGAACAGCCAGTCAAAACTTATTCTAGCGGTATGTTTGTCAGGCTAGCTTTTGCCGTTGCGACTAGCGTCGAACCCGATATTTTGGTGGTTGATGAGGCGCTTTCGGTGGGCGACGAAGCTTTTCAACGAAAGTGTTTTGCCCGCTTGCAAAGCATTCAGGAAGGTGGCGGAACGATTTTATTTGTTTCTCATGCTGCTACTTCTGTGGTGCAACTTTGTACGTCGGCGATTTTAATGGATAGCGGTGAATTATTGCTCGCTCACACGCCGAAGGTGGTAATTTCTAAGTATCAAAAGCTGATTTATGCCGATCCGGATAAGGTTCTGGGGTTGAAGTCAGATATTCGAGATCTCAACCAACTGACAAAACAGGAAAGTCAAAATAGCCTTCAGGATGCTAGCTTAGAAAGCACAAAGAGGGACTTAAAACCGGAGCAACATCTCTCCAAACCCAGGGAACATTATGATGAATTTTACGATCCGGGGATGATACCCTCGAATACGGTGAGGTATCCGTCTCGCGGAGCGGAAATTATCAACCCCCGCATCGAGACGCTGAAGGGAAATGTGGTAAATCACTTGATCGGTCGTCAAGATTATATTTACACTTACTCTGTCACTTTCTCGCGGTCAACTTCCAAAGTTAGGTTTGGAATGTTGATTAAAACGATTAGCGGTTTTGAGTTGGCGGGTGCTTCTTTAAAGGGTTCTACTCAGTCAGTTCGGTATGTGGAAGCGGGAACGACAATAATAGTGAAGTTTCAGTTTAAATGTTTGCTGAATCCGGGGGTTTATTTTCTGAATGCTGGGGTTGTGGGGACGGTAGATGGAGATTTAACTTATCTGGATCGCTGCGTTGATGTGGCAATGTTTAGAGTTCAGTCTTGTACTGAGTCGTGCGGTAACGGCATCGTTGACTTGCTGATCGAACCGTGTTTAACTGTTGTTAATCCTGATTCTCTGATGAAAGAGCCGTCAACCGAGGTAATCTAAAATTCTGTGAAAACCATGAGCAATATCAATTTAGATTTAGTAGAAAATCCCGTAATCAAAGCATTTATTCGAGAGCAAGCTAAGTTTCCCGAAGATTTTAAACAGAATATCTGCGAAGACGATGAAATGTATTTGTTCAGCTTGAGCAACGTCAAAGACGATCGCGATCGGGCTTTCGTGCGCTATTATGCGATCGGGCGTCGCATCCTGGATACCGTTAAACAAGTTGTGGATTGGCATTTTGGGAGTTTTGAAAATGTACCGTCTTTTCTAGATTTTGCCTGCGGTTACGGTCGATTTACCCGGTTTTTGATTCAGGAAATGCCGCCGGAAAAAATTTGGGTTTCTGATATTTATGCTAACGCGGTCAAGTTTCAAACTGAATACTTTGGCGTCAGCGGTATTGTCTCGACGGGAAAACCAGAAAATTATTTAATTGACCGAAAGTTTGACTGCATTCTGGCTAATTCTTTTTTCAGCCATATGCCGGAAAGAACTTTTACGAGTTGGCTACAAAATTTGTACGATTTGTTGACTCAAGACGGGATTTTGATGTTCAGTGTTCACGATGAGAGTCTGCTGGAATCTCACATAGAAATGCCAGCAAAAGGAATTCTGTTTAGCGCCGATAGCGAAAGTCAATCTTTAGATAAGGAAGAATACGGCACAACTTATGTAACGGAAAAGTTTGTTAGAGAAATTGTCGATAAAGTTAGTGGCGGCAAAGCATTTGTGCATCGAATTGAAAAAGGCATATGCAGGTTTCAGGATTTGTATGTGGTTACAAATCAACTGAATAGAGAATTTTCTAGTTTGAAATTCACTCACCACCCGGAAGGATATGTTGATGTTGCTGCTTTAACTACTAAGGATAATTTGTATCTGGAAGGGTGGGCTGCCGATGTGAACGAGGAGGGCCGCATTGAGGAGGTGCAAGTGCTGGTAAACGGCGAATTAGTAGAGAGATGCGAGCCTTTTTACAATAGGTCGGATGTGGCTGGATATTTTAAAACAGATGCTGCTTTGCAGTCTGGTTGGCGCTGTTATTTACCGAAAAACACTGTGACGCCACAGGATGTGTTAATAGTTAAAGCAATCAATAACTACGGTGCGGAGTGGATTATGGAAACTTGCACTGTGAAATCGCTGCTGAGCCAAAGGCAATCGCAGTCTTTGTTGGGGTCTACTCAGACTAAAATCAAATTAATTGAGACTCAGTTAGCTGCGGCTCAAATAGAATGGGAGCAAAGTCAAAGTAAGTTAATGATTACTCAAACGCAGTTGGAAGAATCTCAAACGCATTTGCAAGAAACTCAAAGTCAATTAATTTCAGCTCACACGCAGTTGGAACAAACTCAAAATCAGTTAATATCTGTCCAAATGCAGTTGGAACAAACTCAAAATCAGCTAATTAATCTCAAGCAAAAACTAGAGCAAGCGAACAGTCGGGTTTTGGCAATGGAAAGCAGCAAGTTCTGGAAGCTCAGAAGCGCGTGGTTTGAAGTCAGGCGGTCGCTGGGCTTAGCGGGAGAGTAGCGATAGAGTAAAATTGGTGTGGGAATTAGGGCGAGGGAGAGAAATTGTGAGTACAAATGACACCAAACCGTCGGTTTTTATTGTTACCGGAATGCACCGTTCCGGTACGTCTTTAACAGCTTCTTTGTTTCAGGAAGTCGGGGTTGATATTGGCAAAAAGTTAGTGGGCCCGGCCGACGGAAATGTGAAAGGTCATTTCGAGAATGTTGATTTTGTGGAGTTTCACAAAAGTGTTTTGCGATCGCACGGTATTGATGAACTCGGCTGTACGTTTGAAACAACGATTCCGGTACCAGCAAAATACGTGGAAATCGCCAAACGGGCGATCGACCAAAATCAACAAACTCACAAACATTGGGGTTGGAAAGACCCGCGAACAACCCTTTTTTGGGATTTTTGGCTGACTTTGCTCCCTGAAGCTAATTTTATCTGTGTTTATCGATCGCCCTGGGAAGTAGTCGATTCCCTTTACCGCCGGGGAACCGATGTCAGCTTGCTGCAAAATCCCGAAATGGCAGTAAAAATGTGGGTTCACTACAATCAAAAAGTTTTAGAGCTTTACGAACGTTTTCCCGATCGCTGTCTGCTAGCCAACGTTTACCCGATCGGCAACACTCCCGAACTTTTCATCGAGCGAATAAACGAAAAATTTAATGTTAACTTAGGTGCGATACCGGGCGACAACTTTGAAGAATCTTTATTAGTCAACGATATTGTCAAAAGTCACAGACCGAGTTTAATAGAAAAATATTTTCCCGAAGCATTAGAACTATATGAACTTTTGGAAACCCAAGCTGGCAATCTCAGCAGCGAATCGAAATTCGCGATCGATCGAGTTATTCATTTCCCAGCATCTCCAGTTTGGCCATTTGAAGATTGGTTGAAAATCCGCTTGCTGGAAAAACAGCAAAAAAACAGCAATTCCGAAGTCAAACAGTGGCAAGAACAATTTAACCAAGCCCAGGCGAAAGTGTTGGGATTAGAGACAGAATTAGGAGCAACTCAAGTACAGCTTGCAGGCAAAGAATCAAATTTTCAAGAAGCTTTAGCGAAACTGCTCGGATTAGAAACAGAATTAGGACAAACTCAAGTACAGCTTGCCGGCAAAGAATCGCAATTTCAAGAAGCTTTAAAAAAAATCTTACAATTAGAAGCTGAATTAGGGCAAACTCAGGTACAGCTTGCAGGCAAAGAATCGCAATTTCAAGAAGCTTTAGCAAAACTCCTCGGATTAGAAACAGAATTAGGACAAACTCAGGTACAGTTTGCAGGCAAAGAATCGCAATTTCAAGAAGCTTTAGCCAAAGTATTAGAATTAGAAGCTGAATTAGGGCAAACTCAGGTACAATTTGAAGAGACTGAATTTATATTGCAGCAAAAGTTAGCTGAATTACTTCTGTTAGAAACAGCACAAAGTCAAACTCAGGAAAAATTAAAGGATACTCAGGAAAATTTAGAACAATCCCGCCAGGAGAATGAAAACTTCCGATCAGAAATTGCTAAAATTAAGTCTTCTAAATGGTGGAAACTCAGAGAAAAATGGCGGGAAGTTCAGCACAGAATCCGCGACTTGTTCCCTAAATTTATTTTTTCGTTAGACCAACCCACTACTTGGCAAGTTTGCGATTCCAATCTGCTAATTGCGGGCTGGGTTTTTCACAAAAAAAGACAGATTACAGCAGTCCGCGCCCGACTTGAAGACAAGAGTTTCGCGGGTGTTTACGGCATAGAAAGAAGCGATATAGCCCTAGCACATTGTAATATTCCGGCGGCGAATAAATCTGGTTTTACAATTGAATTGCAAGCGCCTGCCGGACGGCACGAAGTGCTGCTGGAAGCGCAAGACGAGCGAGGTAAATGGCATCTTTTGGCAGCTTATCCGCTGTTAGTTTCAACGATTCAAGCATCGTTAGATGTACCAGTGGTCTGGGAACAGCGTCAGGGTCAAATTTTGTTTGCAGGTTGGTGCTGTCACCACGATCGCAAAATTGCTAAATTAAGCCTTTTGTGCGGCGATACTTCTGTAGAGTGCGCCTACGGTTTGCGGCGAAAAGATGTCGGCGAAGTGTTTCCCGACTGGGTTAACAGTTCGGAAAGCGGCTTTGAGGCCCTTGTCGATTTGCCTGCTGGTGAATGGCACGTTTCTCTGCAAGCTGAGTTAGAAAGCGGGGAAATTTTGTATTTTCAAGCGCCAAAAAAATTGACCGTGCGGCGCTACCATATCTGGCAGCGAAGTGCGGATAAATTTGAGGAGTTGTCGAATTTGATAGAGGCAATCCGGCAGCGGGCGAGGGAGAGAAAACAGCGTCTCGGCAGAATTGTGCCGATGCCTTGGGAAATTGTCAGGGTGATTCGCCAGTTCGGGAAGATTTACCGGCAGCAAAAACAGTTAATTTCCCCGGGAGATTTGCTGCCGCCTGCGGGTTTTGTGGTGCCTAAACCTATTGATAGGTACGACGCATGGCTGGAGGTGAATCAGTGGAACGATCGCGCCCGCGATTACTTGATTTCTCGGTTAAAATCCTGCCGGGAACCGCTGCCCAAAATTTCGGTGGTGATGCCAGTTTACAATCCGCAGATAGATTTTCTTGAAAGTGCGATCGCTAGCGTGCTCAATCAAGTTTATCCAAATTGGGAACTCTGCATTGCCGACGATTGCAGCACCGAATTCACTGTTGCTGAAAATTTGAAAAACTGGGCCCAAAAGGACGATCGTATCCGCATCACATTTCGTACAGAAAACGGCAACATCAGCGCAGCAACCAACAGCGCCGCCGCCCTCGCAACAGGCGACATCATCCTGTTTTTAGACAACGACGACGAACTCACCCCCGACGCATTAGGCGAAGTCGCCTTATATTTTGCCGCGCATCCAGCCACCGATTTTCTCTACTCAGACGACGACAAAATCGACACCAAAGGTCGCAGATTCGCCCCGCAATTCAAACCGGAATGGTCGCCGGAACTGCTGCTTTCCTATATGTATCTCGGTCATTTGTGCGCCGTGAGAAAACACATTTTTGAACAAATAGGCGGTTTGCGACTAGGTTTGGAAGGCTCGCAAGATTACGATTTTGCCTTGAGAGCAACCGAAATTTCTCGCCACGTCGCGCACCTCCCGCTAGTGCTGTATCACTGGCGAACCGCACCCGGTTCTACAGCCATATCTGGGGCTGCAAAACCCGCCAGTTTTGCCGCAGGTCAAAAAGCCATTCAAGACGCACTAAACCGCCGAAAAATTAACGGCAATGTCGCTCAGCACGCATGGGCGATTAAAGAAAATTTGGGCATATTTGCCCAGGATTTCCCGGATAACGGCCCGTCAGTAACGGTAATTATTCCTACTAAAAATCAGCTCAAATTGCT
Organism: Microcoleus sp. MOSTC5; assembly: GCF_036701825.1. Taxonomy (NCBI): domain Bacteria; kingdom Bacillati; phylum Cyanobacteriota; class Cyanophyceae; order Oscillatoriales; family Microcoleaceae; genus Microcoleus; species Microcoleus sp. MOSTC5. Next base: position 39,974 of record NZ_JAUBRK010000010.1, read on the forward strand.
GAAAGCCTGTCTGGATTCTCTAGAAACTACAACATATAAAAATTATCAAGTTGCCGTCATCGACAACGAAAGCGACGACCCGAAAACTCTGGAATATTTAAAGGAATTAAGTTGCCAAGTTTTGCGGATAAAAAATCCTGACGGCAAGTTTAGTTTTGCAGCAATTAACAACCGCGCTGTCGAACAAGTTGATAGCGAATATGTATTGTTTTTGAACAACGATACTGAAGTAATTAACCCGCGCTGGCTGAGTCAAATGGTGGGATACGCTCAAATTCCCGCTGTTGGTGCAGTTGGCGCGAGGCTTTTATATCCCGACGGCAGAATTCAGCACGCGGGCATAATTCACGGGCTGCATCACGGTTTGGCCGGTCACGCTTTTAAGCTGATGAACAGCGAAAATCGAGGCTATCTTTCTCAAGCGATGGTAACGCGAAATTATTCTGCGGTAACAGCGGCTTGCACGATTACTCCGCGTCAATTGTTCTTAGAATTGGGCGGTTTTGATGAGGAGAATTTTGCTGTTGCTTACAATGATGCAGATTACGGATACCGACTGTTAGAACTGGGTTATCGGTGCGTATATTGTCCAGATGCGGAGTTGTTGCACAAAGAGGGAACTTCTAGGGGTTTTACCGACAATCCTCAAGAAGTGGCGGCTTTTAGACGCAAGTATGCGGGGAAAAATGACAGTTTTTACAGTCCTCACTTGTCTTTAGAAGATGAGTATTTTCATATTCAACCCCGACGGGTTTTTATGAAGGAAGAAGAAAGTTCGGCAACGGATTCTGTAACGGATGTAACGGATGGAAAGAAGAAGGAAGAACTAAAATCCGGTAATTTTGGTTCTTTGATATCAGTAAATAATTTTGTAAATCCTATCAGAGTTTTGATGTGCAGCAATTCGCTGGATTTCACGGGTGCGCCGCTGCATCAGTACGAAATCGCGGTGAAATTGGCGGCTGAGGGTGCGATCGAGCCGATCGTACTTTGCACAACAGAGGGGCCCCTGCGTCAAGCTTACGAACAGCAGGGAATTCAAGTAATTGTGCGCGACAATCCTCTCGAACACATCTACCAGCGCGATGCTTATGATGAAGCCATCCGCAGTTTTAGCAAAGAAATTGAAAGTTTAAAAGTAGATGCAATTTATGCCAATACTTTAGAAAACTTTTTTGTAGTTGATGCGGCGCGGCTAATCGGAATTCCGGCGGTGTGGAACGTGCACGAAAGCGAACCTTGGCAAACTTATTTTAACAGGTTTGGTTCGGAGATTGCGGCGAGAGCTTTAGAGTGTTTTCGCTTTCCTTACAAGGTGATTTTTGTGGCAGATGCAACGCGGGATAGGTATTTGCCTCTCAACAGCCACCACAATTTTACCGTGATTCACAACGGCTTAGATTTGAGCAAACTGGAAAATTCGGATAATTCTGAATTGGCTAGAAAAAGTTTAGGTGTTGCAGCAGAAGATGTGGTAATTTTGCTGCTGGGAACGGTATGCGAACGCAAAGGACAGCAGGATTTAGTTAAAGCACTTTCACTTTTGCCTGACAAATGGCACAATAAAATTAAGTGTTTTATTGTGGGCGATCGCCCGAGTATTTACAGCAATAAATTAGCCGAGTTGGTGGGGGAATTGCCGGAAGAGTTGCGGCAAAGGGTGACAGTAGTCCCGGAAACTGGGGAGACGGGAAAATATTACAAAGCTGCTGATATTTTTGTTTGCACTTCTCGCGTCGAAAGTTTTCCGAGAGTGATTTTGGAGGCGATGGCTTGCGACTTACCAATTGTTACATCGCCGGTTTTTGGGATTAAAGAACAAGTGCGGCCGGGAATTAACGGTTTGTTTTATACACCCGATCGCCCGGACGAATTAGTTGCAGCTTTGATTAGTTTATTGGATGATAAATCATTGCGACAGCAGTTAGCTGAAAATGCTAAATATGTCTTGGATTCACTTAATACTTTTGAGGAAATGACTCAAGCTTATGCAGATATTTTCTGCGAAGCATATTTCAGCAGTCATTAGTCATCTTACAATGTCAGCGTCCCGCCCAGCCAAGCGCAGTAAATCAACTCGTAGACTTTGGGCAGGATTTGATATAATTTGCCCAGACTTGCGGAACATATTGAAAATTGAGCCATCAATACTATAAAATAATCAAAAATGAACGATGAAAAAATGACCGATCGCCCAAGAGTAGATTATGAAAGGGCATGGGACAGTTACGCCCAACAGTGGCAAAAAACTAATGCCGAACTTGCCCATATTGGCGACGAATGGATAGGTAAAGCTGCCGGTGCCGCTAATTCCTTAGCCGAATACGAGGCGCTGATAGAACAGCAATTTATTGCACCGTACATCAAAAAAGAACATAGGGTTTTAGAAATTGGTATCGGCGGCGGAAAAACAGGTTCGCTGCTGCTGAAATATTGCGATCGACTAATTTGTGCCGACATTTCCAGTCAAATGCTGCAAGCGGCCCGATCGCGCTTGGGAGACGATCGCGTTTCTTACGTCAAACTCGACGGTTTAACATTAGACGGCATCGCTCCAGGTTCAGCCGATGTCTGCTTTTGTTACGATACAATGGTACACGTAGAGCCGGTAGATATATTCAACTACCTGACTCGAATTCCCAAACTGCTGCGGGGCGATCGAATTTGCGTGTTTCACCACACAAATATTTTTAGCGAATTAGGGTGGCAAAAATTCGCCGGCGAGTGGGACAAAAACTTGCTAGGGCACAGAGACGGCACAGCATTTTCAGTTATGACTGATACAATTATGGAAAAATTTCTCCACCATTTAAACTATCAAATCATCCTGAAAAATACATCTTCCGTACCGCGAGATTGCGTCTGGATCTGCAAAGCACCAACACCCAATGAATAAAACCAAAGCTTTTTAGCCGCATCAAAATATTTTATTTCAACTAACAACAGTCAACAGTCAACAGTCAACAGTCAACAGACAACTGACAATGAAAGCATTATTTCTCCATCCCAACTTCCCCGCCCAATACCGCCACATTATCACGGCTTTAGGCGCAGATCCGAAAAATCAAATTGTTTTCGGCACTAAAAACGAGCGTCCCGAATGGAACATTCCCGGCGTTCGCAAAGCAGCATTTACACCCAGCCGCGAACCCCACCCGCAGACTCATCAATACGTCCGCCCTTTAGAAAGTGCCGTCATCTACGGACAAGCTGTATTTAGGATGGCAGAACAGCTCAAAGCCGATGGTTTTGTACCCGATATTATCTGCGGACATTCCGGTTGGGGGCCGACATTGTTTGTTAAAGAAGCTTTTCCAAATACGCCTCTTTTGTGTTATTTCGAGTGGTTTTATCATGCGATTGGTTCCGACGCAGATTTTGACCCAGCGGAACCTTTAACAGTTGACGACATGGCTCGAATTAGAATTAAAAATGCGCCGATTCTGATCGATTTATACTCTTGCGATTGGGGTTTATCGCCCACTTATTGGCAGCGATCGCAATTTCCGCCCGAATTACAAAAGAAATTGTCCGTACTCCACGACGGTGTAGATACCGATTACTTCAAACCAGACCCCGGTGCTAAACTGGTTTTGCCTAACTTAGACTTGTCCGGCGTTGATGAAATTGTCACCTACGTATCGCGGGGAATGGAACCTTACCGCGGCTTTCCAGAGTTTATTGAGTCGATCGCCTATTTGCAAGAACGCCGCCCCAACTGTCACGTCGTAATTGTCGGTTCAGAAAGAGTTTGTTACGGGCGTTCTTTACCCAATGGCGAGTCTTACAAAGACTATATGCTCAAAAAAGTGCCGCTAGATTTGTCGCGAGTTCACTTTGTCGGGCCCCTACCTTACGGGCTGTATTTAAAAGTAATTCAAGCATCCGACGTACACGTTTATTTGACCAGACCTTTCGTGTTATCTTGGTCGATGATTGAATCTTTATCGACAGGATGTTTAGTAATTGGTTCCGACACCGGGCCGGTGAGAGAAGTTATCCGCGACGGAGAAAACGGTTTGCTAGTCGATTACTTCTCGCCGAAACAAGTAGCCGATCGCATTGATGAAGTTTTAGACCATCCTACCCGCATGGCAGAAATTCGCGTCAAAGCCCGTCAAACTGCATTAGAACGATATAGTTTAGCTAAAATGCTACCGCAACATTTACAACTGATCGAGCAAGTAGCCAATCGTTCCATGCCACCTACAGTTGGTATGCAACCAGAACGAGAATTAGCAGCATCTTTTGCAGTGAGAATGTAGCAATAAAGTTGGTGAGCACTAAAGCCCATGTCACAAGCGTTCCTGTGCGACTACACCGCACAGGAACACCAACTAGACGATAAACATCAGAACATCTGGACGTTTTAGTTGCCAGATTAAATATTTTGACAGCAGTCCGTCAATCCCTTCTAGGGTAATCGGAAACTACCTTCTAGAGCAATAATTTAATCCTCTAAAATCACTTCTGCATCCTGTGTTGCTTGAGAACTTTAGCGGGACTAACAAATGAAATGCCCTGAGAAAAAGAGGTACTGATCATGACAGCTTCAATGACAGGCTCATAAACCGTTTTTTCTGCAACCCACTCCACAATAAAGTTGGCACCTGAGCCTCCACTTGTATCATTGGCTGCAATGAAAAAGTGTGTGGAAGCAAGCGGCTTGAGTTCTACAGGACTCTTAATATCCTGCCTAATCAATTTCCCATCGGTATCGTAGTAACGCACAGAAGTGATAATAATCGAATTTGTCAGATCCGTATTGCGAATACTGAGCGTGGCTGACAACTCCATCACATCATCCTGGCTATTGTAGTGATAAATATGCGAGTAAATAGGGACATATACGGTTTGTCCCATCACAACTTTTGTTTTATCTAACGTGACCGATCGCAGTGAGGTTTCACGTTTTGTATCTGGTTGTTGCCTTTGTGAGGTAGTTTGCTCAGAACAAGAGGTAATGACGATCGCGACGATCGCCCAACCAACCCAGAAATCATGTTTCAGCTTCATCGGCATTCATCCAAATACACCACATACATTGCAGTTACGTCTAAAGCAGAGTGCACCTTCTCTCTCGTTTGAGGTGGCTTAGTGATAAGGTTTGAGCGGCAGTTCAATCTGAAACGTTGAGCCTTTGCCCACTTCACTCGTCACATGAATTCTTCCACCATGAGCCTGCACAATCTGTTGGACGATCGCTAACCCTAGTCCAAATCCACCACTATCGAGCGATCGCTCAGTGTCCACCCGATAGAAGCGATCGAAAATATAGGGTAAGTCCGCTTCTGAAATACCGATTCCCGTATCGATTATCTGAATGACTGCCAAATTGGAATGAAGAACTAGGCGTATCTTTACAGTTCCGCCAACGGGAGTATATTTACAGGCATTGTAAAGCAAGTTTTCGACTACTTGCCGCAGCAGATCGGGGTCGGCCAATAATTCAATCCGCTGTGCCGGTGATTCGCAGGTCAGTTTGATATTTTGGGGTTCTGCAAGTGCGACAAACTCGGTTGCTAAATTGCTCAGCAACTCGTTGAGATTGATTAACTTGAGCGATTCCGGCGTAAGTCGCCCTTGATGACGAGCCAACAGCAGTAAATTATTCACCAGCGCTCCCATTGATTTTGCGCTATCTACAATGTTTTCTAAGGGAGGATGGTAACGCGAATCATCAGCCGCGATAAGCAACCCAAGCTGGGCATTAGTGAGAATGGCAGAGAGGGGCGATCGCAACTCGTGAGAGGCATCGGCTGTAAAGCGCTGAAGCTGTTGATAGGCTTGCCGAATCGGTTGCATGGCCAGCCCGCTGAGAAACCAACCTGTGAGGGCAATTAAGCCCAGTGCGATCGGGACAGCGAGAGTTAGCACAATCTGAAGCTGAGTGAGCCCGTTTTGAGTTTCTGTCAGGGGAGTTGCAACCTGAAGATAACCGAGTACCCCAGTTCTACCTTCAACTGGCAATGTCACCTGACGCAGCCAGATTCCTGTTCCCAAAAGTGGATCGGTCGATCGAACTGTGACATAACCAAAGGGCGTATTTAACTGCTCTGATGAAGGAGTCCCAAAAAAACGAACTAACCGCCTTTGTGCGTTATACCAGCGTACATACATCAGATCTTCTGCAAGGGGATGAGACCCACTGCCCAACAAGGGGACATGACTCAGATCGACCTGGCTCTGGTTTTTGCGAACTTCATAATGCACGCTGGCTGCCATGACTCTAGCCTTGTCATAGAGCAGTAGGTCAACGGCTTCTAGTTTATCTTTTACCTCAATCTGGTAAATCACCCCCGCAAACAGCACGAGAATGCTTCCCATCGAGAGGGTGAACCAACGAGCCAGATTGCGACGACTTTGATTGAACACAGTTTGCTTTTACGATCGTTACTTTTCAGGGGAAGTCAGGCGATAACCCATACCGTAAATGCTATCAATCCAGTCTGCAGATCCTACAGCCTGCAAGCGCTGGCGGAGTTTGCGAACTAGAACTGCGATCGCATTGCTCTCTGGTTCAGTCCCCCATTCCCACACGCCTTGTTCAATCTGATTCCGAGTCAAAACTTGCCGGGGATGACGCATAAAATACTCCAACAACTGAAACTCGCGACAGGAGAGGGTAACGGTTGCACCTTGTCGCTCAACAGTCAGAGTATCGAGGTGGAGGTGCAGATCCTCAAGGCTGAGCGTATCTCCTTGCCAAAGGGGCGATCGCCGTCTTAATGCCCGCACTCGTGCCATGAATTCAACCAAATCGATCGGTTTAACCAGGTAATCATCTGCGCCTGCGTCTAACCCGGTCACTTTTTCAGGCGTGGTATCTCTTGCCGTGATCATCAAAACCGGAGCTGTTTTCCCTGCGGCTCGATACTGACGACAGAGATTTACCCCACTGATATGTGGCAACATCCAGTCCAAAATCAACAAATCATAATCTTTTTCGGATAACAGCCACTGCGCCGTCTCTCCATCTTTTACCCCATCTACGCTATGTCCTGCCTGAGACAGCACTGTTTGAAGCGGCATCAGTTGCTTTGGGTCATCCTCCACAAGTAGGATTCTCATATAGCCCTCGCGGGAGTTTGGAAACCCAGTCGCTTTAGCGCTGGGAGGAAAAACGACACGGGATACTTTAGTATCCCGTTATGTTTTGCATCTACTAGATAAGTTATAATAGGCTTATGACTCAATCTATATCTGTTAAATGCAAGCTGATAGTCCCCTCCGAAATGCGTCAAGAAATAGACACCACGCTGGAAGGGTTTGCGGATGCTTGCAATCAGATATTGGTAGTAGCTAAACAGGAGAAGTGCTATAACACAACCAAACTTCACCACCTGGTCTATAAAAGTGTCCGCGCCGCAACTGGACTTAAAGCTAACCACGTCTGCCAAGCTATTAGACGAGTAGTTGGTAACTGTAGCGCCAGCAAACAAGTCCATACTTTTAGACCTACTTCTATAGCCTTGGACATCCGCACATTTAAGTATGTGGAGGACGAGCAGACTGTTGGAGTTACATTGAAGTCTGGACGAGTCAATTTTAAGTTGTCTATCGGTGGGTATCAAATTGCTTTGCTGCGCGGTCAAACTCTTACCAGTGCAACGCTGAATCAGACCCGTCAGGGGGACTACTACATCAATTTTGTAGTTGAAATTGACACGCCACCAACGGCCAAGACTCCTAAGATAATTGGTGTTGACTTGGGGCGTACTGATATCGCGACGAGTAGCACGGGCAAAGCTTGGAATGGTAAACAATTGCAGGCTACTAGAGATAGATACAGTAGGGTTAGGGCAAACGTTCAACGCAAACGCACTAGGTCGAGTAGACGCTTGACTAGAAGGCTTCAAGGCAGAGAACAACGCTTTCAAAAATGGCTCAACCATAATATAAGTAAGGAATTGGTGCAGGACGCAAAACGATTAAATGCAACACTTGCTTTTGAGGATTTGACGGGTATCAGGGAAAGCCTGAATACTAAGCCCAGAAGCAAGATTGAGCGGAGGCGGACGAACAATTGGGCTTTTTACCAGTTGCGTTTGTTTGTCGGATACAAGTCTGCAATTGCGGGTGTTCCAGTTGTTTTTGTACCTCCTGCCTATACTTCCAAAACTTGTAGCCGTTGCCACCATGTTCACCCCGAAACCGATCAGAAAAAGTCTTATCGGAACGGGAAAAAATTTAAGTGCGGGCATTGTGGTTTTGAACATGATGCTGATCTAAACGCCAGTAAGAATATTGCTGCTTTGGGGTTGTCTGTAATCCAGCCCGAAAGTCCGGGGATAACGTGCCAACTGCAAGGGCAAATGTCTTTGTTCGGTATGTTTGACTGGGGCTAAAGCCCCGTGTCTTTAGACCGGGGTTGCTTACAATGAGAATTGCTGTTATGGCACAGAAGTTTGAACTGGTTAGGACTCTGGGGCGGACGATGGAAGTGGACAGACTTCCATAGCTTGAATCAAGCCGCGATCGAGGGTGAATCGATGACCCACGTGCTCATCGACAAGAACTGCTCCAGCCAAGTCACGCACGACCTGATGCACATCGACCAAAATGCGCCCAGCTTCCTCCGAGTAAAAGGAAACCGGCTCGACGTGCGGATCGATCTCGCTCCATTGCTCAGTCCAGTAAGCGCGAACTTCTTCAGGTCCACGGACAAAACCGCCTTTGAACGCTTTCGGCCAAGCCACGTCGGGAGTCATGAGGGCAAGGGCAGCGTCAATGTCTCGCGCGTTGAAGGCTGCGTAAGCCGCATGGAGCAGTTCGATTAGGAGTGCAGTTCGATCTGACATAAGTTGATCTGACATAAATAGTGCAAGGGTTTCAAAATGAGAATTGCTGTTGATATGCTGATGAAATTTACCTATTTTAAGTATTAATCTAAAAATGCCAACACTTGCTTTTTTTATACTTGCAGCTCTAGGAGAAATCTCCGGGTGTTACGCTTTCTGGGCATGGGTGAGACTTGAAAAGAGCATTTTGTGGATTTTTCCAGGCATTTTAGCTTTAATCTGTTTTGCGCTTTCTCTAACTCAAGTCAATGCTTCAAACGCTGGAAGAGTATATGCTGCCTAGGTCGGTATTGACATTCTTGCATCTCTGGTTTGGTTGTGGCTCATTGAAGGAGTTAAGCCAGATAAGTGGGACTTGCTTGGTGTTACAATTTCCCTGATTGGAACCGTTGTAATTTTGTTCAGCCCACATCGCTGATTGCTGTTCATATCCAACTCGAATAGTTTACGCATCTCTCTTGAGTATGATTTCAGTAGAGCGATCGCTCCACTAAAGTGCAAATAGATCGCTGGCCAAGCGTTTAAAACAGATAGGTATAGTATGTGGCAGGTTACTAAACGTTGGCTAAAAGCATCAGGCGCAGAGTTTTGGTTGCCGCTACCGTTTGTGGCGATCGCGTTTTGGGTTGGTTCCGGTTTCCTAATGGCTCAAGAATTACAACAACCCGAGATCGCAAAAAATAAACTTCAGGCAGATACCCAGCTTAAAGCAACGGTGTCTGTCAATATATTGCTGATCAACGCGGTGATTAACCGAAAACAAGGAACAACCCTGGTTGCGGTAGAAACAGCAGAACCCATTTTGAAGCGATTGCAATTAGAATTGCCAATGACTGACGCAACCCAGATAGAGACAGCGATCGCGCAAGAACTACAGTTATCGCGTCAAAATGTTCGCCAGTTAGTCCGTTACGAGATCGTTGAATAAGTTTATTGTTTCAATATTGCGATCGCATCCAGTCAAATAAGGTTGCCAAATCCATAGGTTTCCTGGCTGCGATCGCGCAATTTTTTTAAGTGGCAAGAGCCTTTGGCGCTTGCCACTTCACTGTTAGGAACTACTGAGTGACGATTTCGTTAGTGATGGAAACATTCGCTGCAACTTGCCGAGCGATTTGTTCTGCCAATGCTTTTTGTTCTGCCGTTTGAACGCGCCCGGTTAACACAATCGCATTAGCTCGATCGTCTGCGTCCAAATCGAATTGCTTGAGGGTGGTATCCGAGTCCAAGGCATCTTCTACGCGATCGGCAATATCGTCAATGTTTTGATTTTCAGCCGTCTGTGCGGTCGTGGTTGCAGGCGCAGAAGCGGTTGGAGCAGTCGTATTTTCAGTGGCAATTGTGGGAGCAGAAGTAGATGGAACAGTTGTCTGTGAATTATTGGGGGGGGTGCAAGCCCCTAAACCCAAAATTGCAACTGTGCTGACGCTGATTCCTTGCACCAAGAGCTTCAATAATTGCATATTATTTGCCTGTTTTGTTGGTTTTGAAACGCAATTTTGCCGAGAAACCTCAGCATGAACTTTTTCATCATCTCAACTTAACAAGTGAATGTACGAGAGTTCATCCATCAAAAGTAATGCTTTTTATAACCCTATTAAAAGGAAACACTCAATCAAATGCAGTGAACTAAGTTTGGCAAGTTCACAAGCTACCTCAATCGGTTCTCTGCGTAAGTAGACGGAGCAAATGTGATCGAAATGTGAGTAACACAAATCAGTCGATCATTTTTTGCTCACATTCATCAATGACGCTAGAAACAAGACGAAACAACAGACAAGCACTTGGCTTGACAAGAAGCGTTATGACTGCAACGAATGTAGAAAAATTAGTAGAACACTCTTGGCATGACCTCTCTGTCGAGAAAGTGGCTCGGCTTTTAGAGAGTGACCTGGAAATAGGCCTATCTTCCGATGTGGCAGCGGAACGGCGCGAGATCCTCGGGCCCAATCAACTAACGGCTCAGAAGCCGCAAAGTGCCTGGTTGCGATTTTTTCAGCAACTGAATCAGCCGCTAATCTACATTTTGTTAGCTGCTGGGATAGTTACAGCATTTCTCAAAGAGTGGATTGATGCAGGTGTAATTTTGGGGGTCGCTCTAACGAACGCCACCATTGGTTTCGTTCAAGAGTCAAAGGCAGAGAATGCGATCGCCGCTTTAGCAAAATCTGTTGCAAGTGAGGCAACGATTCTCCGCCACGGTCAAAAGCAAGTGGTTTCATCCAGCGAACTGGTTCCTGGCGATCTCGTCTTGCTGTCTTCTGGGGATAAAGTGTCTGCGGATCTGCGGCTGATCGAAGTCCGTGACTTACAGGTCGATGAGTCAGCGTTAACGGGAGAATCTGTCCCGGTTGAGAAGGAATCCCAGCCCTTAGAGGCAGACACTCCACTGGCCGAGCGCAGGAACATGGCGTATACCGGAAGCCTGGTAACGTTTGGACAGGGACGCGGACTGGTGGTCAGCATTGGCGAGATGACCGAGACCGGACACATCTCCCAACTGATGCAGCAAAGCACCACGTTGGAAACCCCACTGAGCCGCAAAATTGACAAATTTAGCAAAACCTTGCTCTATGTCATTTTAGGTTTGGCTGCCTTCACGTTTGTCGCAGGCATTGCCCAGAAATTTTCTTGGGTTGAGGTGTTCAAGGCATCTGTGGCGCTTGCCGTCAGCGCAATTCCTGAAGGCTTACCCGCGATTTTAACGGTGACACTGGCGATTGGGGTTTCCCAAATGGCAAAGCAGCACGCCATTATTCGCAAACTTCCGGCGATTGAGACGCTGGGCAGCACCACCGTGATTTGTTCCGACAAAACCGGAACCTTGACTGAGAATCAAATGACTGTTCAGGAAATTGAGGCCGGTGGAAAGCGATATCGGGTTAGCGGTGGAGGATATGCACCAGACGGGAAAATTTCTGTAAATGGACGCTCCGTTGACCTGGCGAACGCACCTGCTTTATATGAATGCCTGCAAGCAGGACTGTTGTGCAACGATTCTTATCTAGACGTGCAAGACGGGAACTGGACTGCGATCGGTAGTCCAACGGAAGGGGCGCTGGTTGCGGTAGCCCAAAAAGCGGGGTTAATGACTGAGCAACTGGAGGAAGCGCTTTCCCGGCTCGATACACTGCCGTTTGAATCTCAGTTTCAATACATGGCAACCTTACATGACGATCGTCCAGAACGGTTGATTTATGTCAAGGGTTCAATTGAGGCAATTCTCAAGCGGTGTCGCCAGATGCTCGATGAAGAGGGAGAGGCGATCGCCATCAACCCAGCGCCGATCGAGCAAGCCGTGGAGAGGATGGCGAAAAAAGGGTTGCGAGTTCTGGCACTTGCCAAGAAAGTTGTACCCGCTTCTCAATCTTCTATTGAGCATTCTGATATTGAGCAAGGGTTAACTTTTCTGGGGCTGCAAGGCATGATCGACCCGCCTCGCCCCGAAGCGATTCAAGCGATTCAAGCCTGTAGGTCTGCGGGAATTCAGGTCAAGATGATTACCGGCGACCATGCCAAAACAGCAGCAGCGATCGCGCACCAAATGGGACTACATCAAACCCAAGATGCTCCCGTTTTTACCGGTCAAGAACTCGCTCAAATGAATCAGCAGGAATTAGCCAATGCTGTCGAACAAAGCTGCGTGTTTGCTCGTGTAGCGCCAGAACAAAAGCTCCGCATTGTCGAAGCACTTCAGTCTAAGGGCGAGATTGTGGCGATGACTGGAGATGGAGTTAACGATGCTCCCGCCCTGAAGCAAGCTGATATTGGGGTAGCGATGGGCATCACGGGCACTGAAGTCACAAAAGAAGCCGCAGATATGATTCTGACGGATGACAACTTTGCTTCGATCGAGAAAGCAGTTGAGGAAGGACGCACGGTTTATAAGAATCTGCTGCGGGCGATCGCCTTCATCCTGCCCGTGAATGGTGGAGAGTCCATGACCATCTTGATTGCCGTACTTTTGGCAACCCCGCTACCCATTTTGCCAGTACAAATTCTGTGGCTGAATATGGTCAGTTCAGTTGCGTTGAGCTTACCGTTGGCATTTGAGCCGCCCTCTCCCGATGTCATGCAACAGCCGCCTCGACCTGCCAATGAACCGCTTCTGTCTCGCAGGCTGACGGCTCGGATTCTGACAGTTTCGGTATTTAACTGGATTGCGATCTTTGGAATGTTTGAATGGATCGTCCAAACCACAGGCAATGAAGCTCTAGCCCGGACAATGGCAATTCAAGCATTGGTTGCGGCAGAAGCTTTTTACCTGTTAAGTATCAGTCGCTTCGTTCCGGCGCTCGTCGCCAAACTACGCGGTAAAGATGAATCAGTTGGCTACGCGGTAGCGATCGGCATTGGGGCTATTTTCATTCTCCAATTCCTGTTTAGCCAATGGGGCGTGATGAATCAGTTATTTGACACTGAAGCTTTGAACACAATCCAAGCCTTAATTTGTATCGGATTCGGACTGCCAATGATTGCTTTGTCAGCTTTGCTAAAGCGTTTCGCACCTCTGAACTAAGTAGTTTTTGTGATGAGGTCATTCACAGCGGCTTTACACACTATTTACCAATTTTGTAGCGTTGAATATTGAATATTTCTCATGAATTACCAAAATCTCAAACGTGCTAGCGGCCTATTTACTAATCATCGAAACGCAGAGCAGGCGCTAGTTGAGCTAAAAAGCAGGGGCTTCCCCATGCAAAAGATTTCAGTGATTGCTAAACCTTCTGACAATAATGATTTGGACTCTCTGGGCGTGAAGCAAATTTTAATGACAAGAGCAGCAGGCGCACAAGTAGGCGCGATCTTAGGCAGCATACGACTAGGTTCACTAGCCTTAATTGTTGGACTCAGCAGCCTGCTAATTCCCGGTATTGGTCAGGCAGTAGCGGTGGAAAGCATTTTAGCAACTTTCTTTGGAAGTGGGATTGCTGCAACTGCTGGCGGTCTATATGGCGCACTTCAAGGATGGTTGGTGCCAGAAGAACAAGCAAGAATGTACAATGACAGATTTAACCAGGGAGATTATTTGATCGTCATAGAGGCAAGAGAAAATGAGATCGTGATTGCTGAACCTGTCCTTAAACGTTGGGAGATTCTGACGTGGCGTGTCTGTGACGCTACCTAAATTCAAGGTCAGAGAGGACGATTACCTGCGAGGAATTTAGTCCCGCGAATCAGAACGTCCAAAACCCACTCAAAAATTTGACGGTCGATGATTTTGGGCGATCGCTCTCCTACTCCTGACATACGGATCGACAACGCGAGCATCTCAATGAAAGCAACCAAGCTAGAAATTCGAGTTTTGAGGCAGGAGGCAGAAGAAAGGAGCCAGAACAAATATTTTTACAAATATGAAATGCTCCCATCAACAACTTCCGTTACCTGCCTTCGCGGCAACCGCGATCTGGTCGGCAACACTTCAGAATAAACTGTTTAAAAAAATATTAAAAACCAGCACAATTAAGAGAAATTAGCATCCTGTAAGGTTTTGTAAATCATCCAGAGCTAGCCAAAAAATTGCCATCTAAAAACGATTCAAGGTGTTTTCAAGGCGCGTGCGATCGCTCAGCGAAATGAGTCTGTGCAAGCCTAGAGTAGCCATGTGAGAAATAAAAACCACTTCGATTAGGAAATGGCTCATTGCCTCTAAAGTGACGATTGCCCAAGCTAATCCCACTGGAGTTTGAATGCCATAGCCAATTCGGAAAAATGTTTCGACACTGAAATACAAGAAGGGCAGAAAGCCAGCAACACTTTCCCCATTCCGCTCCTGAAGTCCTCCCAAATCCAGTGCATCCAGACTCCAATAAGCAAGAGCAAAAATCAGAACCAGGCTGAGGGAAACGATCGTCAATTGCCAAAGGGTGAAAAGCCAGCGAGATTTTGTGGTGCGATCGGTTGTCATGACTATTTCCAAAAAGTGAATAAACTGATTGCTGTGTGACAGCCAATCTATTCTAGTAGGAAACTAGCTTATAGAGCAGTGTGAGGTTTTACGCTCAGTATCAGATTGTTGCTTTTGTAAGGCAGTTTGGGCTCAACAGGAGGTAATGACGATCGCAGCGATATCAGATTGTTGTCCTTGTAAGGCAGTTTGGGATCGAGCAAAAGGTAATGACGATCGCCCCGATCGCCCAACCAACCCAGAAATCCTGTTTCAGCTTCATCGGCATTCATCCAAATACACCACATAAATTGCAGTTAATTGTACAACAAAGTGAACCGTCTCCTGTAGACTAAAACCGTAGTTACTCTGTCAATTTCTTTGAGGAAAACGAGTTTATGAGAGGAGTATCGGTGATGGAGTCGATTGTAGCGCAATCACCTCCCTTGGACAGCAATCCTGCTACAAATAGCCAAGCGGCAGGAGTTATTCCTGAATTGGTCATCATCTTGATCATTCTGCTGCTGATTGCAACTGTTGTGGCACTCGTAACCCAACGGTTGCGAATTTCCTATGTGACGGGCTTAGTGTTAGCAGGTTTGCCCATTACGGATCTCTTGTCGCGTCGAATTGGTTTAGACCCCTCTTTAGTATTAAATCTTTTCCTACCAATTCTGATTTTTGAAGCCTCGATCAATACTGATATCAGCCGTCTCCGCAGCACCTTTAAGCCGATCGCGCTGCTGGCGGGTCCCGGCTCTATCTTTTCCTCAGCAATTATCGCTGTTCTGGTTAAATTTGGGCTGGGGCTAGACTGGATTCCGGCGTTGCTGATCGGAGTCATTCTGGCAAACACTGATACAGTCTCGATGATCGCGGTTTTTAAAGAGATCCGCGTGCCTTCTCGATTGTCCACCATTGTTGAGGGAGAAACTCTGTTCAATGATGCGGCTGCTCTAATTTCATTTAATTTGGTTTTGGTAATTTATACGACAGGCTCTCTCACCGCTATACAAGGCGTGAAGGAACTGCTCGTGGTTGCCTTAGGTGGGGCAGTAGTCGGGGGTGTTTTAGGTTACTTGAGCGTGCCGATATTTGTTCGCTTAAACGATCCGTTGAGTAGCCTTTTGCTAACCGTCGCTCTCGCATTGGGAACCTTCCAAATCGGACAATTTTTAGGCGTATCGGGCGCAGTGGCGGTTGTCATCACCGGGCTTGTTTTTGGCAACCTTGGGCTGCCTCGCAGTTCGTCTGCCTCGGATCGGATTACCTTGCTGAGTTTCTGGGAATACGCTGGTTTTGGCGTCAATACGTTTATTTTCCTGCTGATTGGAATTGAAATTAACCCGCTGACGCTGTGGAGAATTTTGCCATCCATTTTATTGGTCATTCTGGCCTATCAACTGGGACGGATTCTCTCGGTCTATTTGTTATTAGCGGGGCTGCGCTGGTTCGATCGCCCCATTCCGCTACGCTGGCAGCACATTTTGGTTTTAGGGAACATTAAAGGGTCTCTCTCAATGGCCTTAGCTCTTGCGATTCCCTTGACCCTACCAGGACGGGATAACATTATTGCCCTGGTTTTCGGTGCAGTTTTATTCTCCTTGGTCGGACAGGGATTAAGTTTACCGTGGATAGTAAAACGACTAAAAATTGGCCGTGTTTCTGATGTAATGCAGGAAGCTGGGCAGTTACAGATTCAGTTAATCGCTTCCAAAGCGGCTCAAGATGAGCTAGATAGTTTACTGAAATCTGGCGTGTTACCGAAGGCAGTTTACGAAGAGTTATGGGCATCGTATCAAGCACGAGTAGCACACTCTGAGCGAGTGCTGCGCGATCTCTACAATAAACATCGGGCCGGTCAAATAGAGGGCGATCGCAGCGGGCTAGATACGATTCGACGGCGATTGCTTTTAGCAGAAAAAGGAGCCGTTAGCGATGCGCTCCGCAAGCGAATTGTTCCAGAGGATCTGGTTCATCCTTACATCAAAGATTTGGATGAGAAACTTCTAACGTTGGCAGATGACTAGCGCGAATGCCGAGGTAATCAATCATGGGGTGAACTAGCTCTGGACGGGTGACGACCAGGATGGTAGAGCCTGCTTCAAGAACAGTATTGCCGTTCGGAATCTCCAGATTGGCGCAGGCATGGCATTGATAACCAATAATCAGCGAACCTGTAGGAAAGCGGGGGTCTTGAGCAATTTGAGCAACGCTGCGACCTGCCACATTGCAATCGCCTGGAACGGGCAGCTTTAGCACCTCGACTTGCCCTTGTTCAAAGTGCATCATCGACTCGATTTGAGGGTATTCAATCGCATTTGCCATTGTTGCGACTGCCAAATCGATCGTGCTGATGATGTGACTGGCTCCGGCAAGTCGATAGGCTTCCATGAATTCGCGATCGCGCATTCGCACCACAATATGGGAAATGCCATAGCTCCTGGATAGGGTGATCAGCGCTAAATTCAGTGCATCATCCCTGAGTGATGCAACGACTGCGCTTGCTTGTTTAATTCCGGCTTCCAGAAGAACCGTTGTGCTAACTGCACTGCCTTCAAATGTCATCACTCCGATTTTTTCACGAGCAAAGCGACAGGCAAGCGGGTCAACATCAATGATGGCAACCGTATGACCGACTTTTAATAACTGCTGGGCTAAACCCAGCCCCATCATTCCTGCTCCACCAATTAATACATACATGACTGACTGTCATCCCAAGACTGAACATTACAGATTTATCACTATCAAGCTACATAATCTTAGGAACTTTAAAAAACTCCCCATCGCGATCGGGTGCTCCCTCCAAAATACTTTCTCCGTTAGCAAAAGGTTGCAAATCGTCCGATCGCATTACATTGCTAACATCGATCGCCCGCGTTGTCGGCTGCACCTTACTCGTATCCAGTTCGCTCAACTGCTCAAAATAATCCAAAATACCGTTCAGTTGACCGGTAAATTGCTCTTCTTCTTCAGGCGTTAATTCCAATCTCGCTAAATTCGCTACTTTCCGAACTTCTTCTCTGTCAATCATAAAAATTTGGAATTGGGAATTGGTTGGTTGTTAGTTGTTATTGGTTATTTGTTACTTGTTGGTTATAATAACTAATAACCAATAACCCGTGAGAGCATATTGTTACTAAAAACTCGCCTTAAAAATACACATCAATCTGCGATCGGCCACTCGTCTTCAGCCAATTTTGCACCTCAATGTAATTGTTCGGGGCCAAGCGAATAGCCTCCTTCCAATAATCCGCAGCTTTATCAAACAGCCCTTCCGCAACTTCAAAATTGCCAGCTTCCTTTTCCTTTTCCCCTTGATAGTGGTAAATCACAGCAATATTATTCAGCGCTTGCGGCATTCTCGGATTGAGCTCTAGGGCCTCGTCGTAATACTCCAAAGCTTTATCGTGTTCGCCGTTGCTAGTATGGATCAGGCCCATATTGTACAAGACATAACTGCGATCGTAAGGATCTTCCTCCAGCTTCAGCGCCTCATGATAATTGTCCAGCGCTTCAGCATATTCGCCATCTGCTTGAGCTGACATACCATCTCGATAATAAGCAAAAGCTTCCTTCGCCTGCTTTTTCGCCGGCATAATCTTCAGGATGATATCAGCCATTACCGTGAAACTTTTGTCAATAAAGTTATCGTTGCGTTGAGTTCTTGGCATATGCGATTCTTTGGTTAGCGGCTAATCAGAAAAATTAGCCTGTAAAGTTTTCCTATTAATAATTGCGCAACTGTTGTAGTTGGCAGTTGTGTTGAGAGCGCTAAAAAGCCTACTCGATCGCAAGTGCGAACATTAAAACACGCCCTTGGGTTTAACACTCGCACAAGCTCTATCTATTTTATAGAACTCTTGCAAGACTTGCAAAAAAACTAGATTTCTTTAACATATCTCTGGCACTCTACACAAAACTTACAAAAACCCGCGCCGAAGGCAAAAGTTCTGCTTTATAGTGCAGGGGCGATCCTGTTCGAGGGCTTTCCTTCGGCTCGCTTCGCTAACGCCAACGGGCGATCGCGCACCGAACCCTACTAACTGTACCCACAATCCCCCGCCGTTGCCCCTTTTGGGAAACCAGCAAATAGCCTGCCGAGGAGAAACTCGATCGCAAAGTTTTATTAAGCTATCCGGGTTTAGCCAACACTTAAAAGTTATTCGGCAAAACACTAGCAAGATTTTGCCCCAAAGTCAAGGGCAGCCTCAAAAAAAATCAGAAACCAGGACACCAAAACCAGCTCGAATTCCCGCAATATATAATAAAAATAACCGGGTAATTTTCACAGAGAGAAACCTATGGCTCCGAATCCCACCATTATGCAAGCCGTCGAACAACTTGGCTACCGCGTTACGGTTGGAGACGTGGCGGCAAAAGCTGGATTAGATGTCAATTTTGCGCAGCGAGAACTGTTAACCCTCGCCTCCGAAGCAGGCGGCAACCTGCAAGTAGCAGAATCCGGCGACATTGCCTACCTATTTCCCAAGAACTTTCGAGATATTTTGCGAAACAAATTCTTGCGCTTGCAGTTGCAGGAATGGTGGCAAAAAATCTGGCGCATTTTATTTTATCTAATTCGGATATCTTTCGGCATAGTGCTGGTAGCTTCTATCCTCTTAATTTTTGTTGCTATCACTATTTTAATCTCCAGTTTACTCTCCAGCAGCGACAGCAATAACGGGGGAGGAGGAGACGGTGGCGGCGGGGGCGACAGCGGCGGCGGCTTTTCGTTTTTTCCCTACTTCTGGAACGACTTAAGCGGGATATTTTACTGGAACCACGACCAACGATACCACCAGCAGCGATCGCGCTTAAATGATGACCCAAAACCCCAGATGAGTTTTCTGGAAGCAGTTTTCTCCTTTATATTTGGAGACGGCAATCCCAATAACAATCTAGAAGAGCGCAAGTGGAGCGATATTGCCACCACAATTCGCAACAACCGAGGCGCAGTCGCCGCCGAACAAATTGCCCCGCATCTCGACAATCTCGGACAGGGATACGCCCAAGAATACGAAGAATATATGCTACCGGCTCTCGCTCGTTTTGACGGTCGTCCCGAAGTCAGTCCCGAAGGGCAAATAGTCTACCATTTTCCGCAATTGCAAACAACAGCCACCGAGAGAAATTCTGAACCAGTAGCAGCTTATTTGCGAGAAATGCTGTGGCGTTTCAGTCACGCCAGTTCAGGACAAGTCATGCTCGCAGCAGGGTTAGGAGCCGTCAATCTTGTCGGTGCGTTAGTTTTAGGAAATTTATTAGCTAAAAGTGCGATCGCAGGTGGATTTATCGGTTTCGTCAGCGCTGTTTATCCAATGCTCCTGATTTACGGCGTCGGATTTCTCGCAATTCCTTTAATTCGCTACTTCTGGATTCAGTGGAAAAATAGCCGGATAGAAGCCCGCAATCAAAAGCGTCAGCAGCGAGCGAGGTTATTAAACGAACCCGATGCCAATTTGCTCCAAAAACTGGCTTACGCTCGGGAATTTGCAGGAGAAAACCTTCTGACTGAAGAAGACTTAGCTTATACAACAGAAACCGAGTTAACCCAACAAGAACTAGAACAGTCAGCAAAAATAGATGCCGAATGGCAGCGCAGAATCGAACGCTCGGAAAACTTGTAATACTAATGACAAAAAACCGTTGTTTGTTGTTAAGTTAGGTTGAACTCAAATCTGGCAGATTTTTCAATAATAGACAGAAAGCCTGTTCCACAATAAAATATATTGGTTGGGGAACGGGCTTTTAGGTCGTTGCTAAGAAGGGTGGAAAATGTCAAGCTTTATTGATGTCATAATTTTTTATACTCCGATTTTTTTTAAATAATCTTAGGGCGTTTAAAAATTAAACAATTTTGGTCATACTTCGAGTCGTGATACAAACTCACAAGTTCCCACCCCTCCTCCCCCAACTGGTTGACAAATAGATGCAGCGAGCCTTGTTTCCAATCTCGCTGTTCTTCACCGTTTACATATAAACTAATAAGCTTGTTTCCAAAAGGATACATATTCGCATCCACAAATAAATACTCCCACTTTTGCATAGCAATCCTTAATGTAGTTAGCCATCAGTCAGTCGATTTTAGATTTTAGATTTTAGATTTTAGACTTCGGTGCGATCGCTCCGTCGAAAAATTTGAGATTTACTCCACAGATGAATCTGGGAGGTTGAACAAGAGTCTAAAATTTGCATCTATCCAGGACAGGAGTTGGGGGCTTGTATCCGTGTTTGGGCGGGGTCATGAGTCATTAGTGATTCCCAATTCCCCCTTCCCAATTCCCCCTTCCCAATTCCCTGTATTCACGACACGGAAGTCACGGATACAGAAATAGCTGTTTTTCCCTTCTTTCTTCCCGCTTTTTCCATCTGCCTTCTTCCTTGCCCATTCCCAGCAGTTACTGCACTGCAATTCTAGCCAAAGTAGCACCCCGGTAATAGTGCAACAAAATCTGCTGGTAGCCGTATCCCTGCCTGGCCAAATTATAGGCCCCCCACTGACTCATTCCTACAGCGTGACCGAAACCTTTGCCAGCAACTTGAAAACCAGTAGGAGCTTGGTTGCTATTCCTTGGTTTCCCACCGCCGGCATACTGAGGAATCACGGTAAAGCGGGTACTCCTCAAACTTAAAACCCGGCGTAAATCTGCGCCGGTCATGACCCTAGAACCGCCATCTCCAACTACTTTCATCCTCAAAACGCTCCCGTAAGCCGTAGTCCGTTCTGGCTTTATCGAGATCACATTGCCCACGCCAGAAATCTTGCTGCTGATTTGGGCGCGAGAAAAATTTTCTTTCCACTGGTAAACCGGCGCCCCTTGGTCGAAGTCAGGAACAGCACGCAGGTAAGGCAGCGGTTCCGTCCAAACATCCTCGACATTTTCAGTATGTCCCCCAGAGGCAGAGTGGAAAACGGCTAAAATAATCTGACCGTTGTAGGCCAGAACTTGACCGGCGGTTGCATCGACTGCGGAATAAGTCCCAGAAGATTCTGTTTGCAGTCCTTTGTAAACCTGCGAAGACTGAGTATTGTCCACGTCGTAAAGCTCGGTGTCGCTTTTGAGGCGCTGGTGGATAGCGTAGGAACGGGCGGCGACAGCTTGGGCTTTCAAAGCTTCAATAGGCCAATTGCCACTCATTTCAGCACCGAGAACACTGTAGAGATACTGTTCGATATCGACGTAGTTGACGGCAGTCAAGCCTCCTTTTTCGGGAACTAGAAGCGTGCGTCCCCGATACCAACGATCGCCAATCCAGACATAACCGTTCCCGCTCGGCTCGATCCAAACTTGGTTGGCGGCCCAGCGACCGATCGCCACTTTTCCCGATCGAAATTGAGCCGACTGAGAACTGTTTCCCGACAGTTCGCCCAAATTGCGCCCGCTGCCGTCGCGGATTGCAGCCTTAGTAGAACTCCCGACTTTTATCTGACTTGCCCCGTCTTGTACCGCAACTCGCAAAATCAGCGCGGCCTGGGCTGGGGCCACCATTACCAGCCAAAACAACAACGAAATCCAAAAGTAGCGTTTTTTTAATGTCGAAAGAACGGAAGCAAAAAATACTCCTGACTGCATTTGAAAATTTTCCTTTTATGCTGTATATGTTTGACAAGTTTTAAGGGGAAGCTGGGGTTCGGGAAAAAGGAAGAGGAACGAAAGAAAGAAAACGTTAGAATTGGGTTTGGCACTCTGTGCCGTTGTCGAAAATGATTTTAGCAACTAGATGTTCGCAGGAACAGCGATTTATCCCGGTTCCTGGCTGCGACTATTTCCTGTATGTCGGATTTGCCGCACTCTGGATATATGTAACATATTTTTAAAGACTTAATTGAGGTGATTTGACTCTTGCAGA
This sequence comes from Microcoleus sp. MOSTC5, assembly GCF_036701825.1. Lineage (NCBI taxonomy): Bacteria > Bacillati > Cyanobacteriota > Cyanophyceae > Oscillatoriales > Microcoleaceae > Microcoleus > Microcoleus sp. MOSTC5. The sequence continues at coordinate 62,516 of NZ_JAUBRK010000010.1, forward strand.
TTACATTTCTCGGAACTAGCTCCGGCGTCCCCACGCGATCGCGCAACGTTTCCAGCATCGCCCTCCGGTTGCCCCAGCGAGCGGAACTGTGGCTGTTTGACTGCGGCGAAGGAACTCAGCACCAGTTTCTCCGCAGCGACCTAAAAGTCAGCCAACTAAGCCGCATTTTCATCACTCACCTGCACGGCGACCATATTTTCGGCTTAATGGGTTTGCTGGCTAGCTGCGGTTTGGCGGGGAATGTCAAGCGCATCGATCTTTACGGGCCTCCGGGACTTGAAGAATATTTGCAAGCTGGCGTTCGCTATTCTCAAACTCATTTTTCTTATCCGGTTAAGGTACACAAAATTCACGAGGGAGTCATCTATGAAGATGACGAATATATTGTTAGCTGCGGCCCTTTGAAGCACCGAGTTACTGCTTTTGGTTATCGAGTAACTGAGAAAGACCGTCCGGGACATTTTGATGTAGAAAAAGCGAAGGCTGTGGGTATTCCTTCGGGGCCGCTTTACGGTCAATTAAAACAAGGAAAGACGGTAAAGTTATCGGACGGGCGACAGTTTAAAGGTACGGATTTTTGCGGCCCGGATCAAATCGGGCGCAAGTTTGTGTATTGTACTGACACGGTTTTTTGTGACGGGGCGGTGGAATTGGCGAAGGATGCTGATTTGTTGGTGCATGAAGCTACTTTTGCTCATCAAGATGCTCAAATGGCTTTCGATCGCCTCCATTCAACTTCGACTATGGCGGCTCAAGTGGCTTCGATCGCTGGGGCGAAACAGCTAATTATGACGCATTTTAGCCCGCGTTACGCTCCGGGGAATGCGATCGTCCTGGATGATTTGCTCAAGGAAGCGCAGGCTATTTTTCCGAATACGAAAATGGCCTATGACTTTTTGACTTACGAAGTGCCCAGACCTGTTTAAAACTAGGGTTTATCTGACCTGAGATGTGACAGCTTTTTCAATAAGGGCGATCGGGGCGGGCTAGGAGGGCCCGTTCAAAACTTACGCATTGGCTGTGCTGTTTTGGAGTGGTTGAAATCTCAAGGTCATAGTAAAATGTAAAAATTTATTCGATGGTGTTTTATGTCAAATCTTGAATTATTAGCCCAACTTCGGCAATTGTCTCGGGCTGAAAAGTTTCAAATGATGCTGTTTTTAATAGCAGAATTGGCGAAAGAAGAAGGAATTGTAATGGGTAATGAATCTGCTGAAATTATATATTCAGTGCATACTTCTAATAGTGCGGCAGAGCAATTGACGCAGTTACTAGAAACAGAGCATAAACAAACTCAAAATGTTTAATAGTAGGCGATATCCTTTTCAACCTAAACGAGATGGAATGGGTGTTTTAGCTGATGTTCCGTATCTGCCTTTAACACTAAAATATTAACCACAAATATTTAAAATTACCATGACATTTGAAATCGGAGCATTCGCCTTAAAACTAGCAGCACAAGCACTCGCGCCGCTTGCACAAACAGGATTCAAAGAAGCTATGAAAAAAATTAATCCTAGCGATTTTGACAAAGCTTGTATTTGTGGCATCGAAGCTGCCCAGAACACTCATGAATTATTCTCGGCTGCTTGCGAACAGGGTGTAGTAGAAGATTTCCTTAAAAGTTTCTTGACGGGCAAAGCACTTCCAGAACTCCTAAAACCTTTCCAAGACCAAGAAAAGCCTCAAGTTAAATTGTTAGTTGAAGCATTTAATGCGACAGTGCTAGAACACAAGAAGATTCAAGGCCGATTCGATCCCGCAAGACTGCATGATTGGTTAGATGTTTTTGCTGAAAACTATTTCCAGAAAACAAGTAGTTATTTAAAATTTAAAGTTGCGAAAGCTGACTATTTTAAACAACTAGCTAACTGGTTTGATGATGTTAAGTTTGCTGGCATTGCTGTCGAAGGTCAGGAAATCGAAAAATCGGAAAAATTGGCTCATATTTTTGTGATGCCCGATGTCTTGGAAGAGGTAAATATTTATTTCAAATTGGATTTCCCAGGATTGAAAGGCAAAGGGCTGCAACTATGGGAGAGAGAAACTAGCTCTGGGAGAAAGTTTTTAGCATCACAATTATTGAATCAAAATCAATCAAATAAATTTGTGTTGCTGGGCGCTCCTGGTTCTGGAAAAACAACTTTACTGAGCTTTTTTGCGGTGATGTTGGCTCAGGATAATCCAGAAAAACTCGGCTGGGATTCTGGGAGAGATTGCTTGCCGATTTTGATTAAAATTCGGGATTTTGCTAGGCTTTCAGATATCAATATCCTCGACTATGCCCGCCAGTTTGCCGAGAAAACTATGTGCGTGAAACCGCTGCCCGAAGGCTTTTTTGAGTATTGGCTGGCAGACGGTAGGGCGATGATTTTGTTGGATGGATTGGATGAGGTTGTGGAAGAATCCAAGCGCTATGAGGTGGTGGAACACATTGAGAGTTTTTTGGGGCAGTATCATCAAAATCTGGCAATTATTACTTCTCGCCCTGCTGGTTACAAACGCGATTTTTTTAATACTTCGGAGTTTGAACACTATCAGTTACAACTGTTTGACGATCCTAAGATTGATGAGTTTATTAATCGCTGGTACGACAGCCGCGTTCGAGATGCGGCGGAAGCTCAACGTCGCAAAGATAGCATTAAAAAAGCTCTCACTGAAAACGATCGAATTAAATTGTTGGCGAGAAATCCGCTATTGCTGACAATCATTGCTTTGATTCACCGCTATCAATCTGTACTGCCGAGGGCACGCCACAAGCTTTATGAAAAAGCTGTGGAGACACTGTTAAAGAATTGGGATGCCCACAAAAACATGACAGAGAAGTCGGTATTCAAATATTTAGATGCAGATGATTTACGGCGGCAGATGGAAATTCTCGCCTATTGGATTCACACTCAGGGTAGTACGGATAAGGCTGAAGGCGGGACGCTGATTGCTAAGGATGAATTGTTAGACCAGTTAACTCAGAATATTAAAACCAAAAAACAGGTTGAACGGTTCCAGGCAAAAGAGGAAGCTAAACGATTTGTTGATTTTATTCAACAGCGGACGGGATTGCTCAACGAACAAGGACAAGATTTGTACGCTTTTGTACACAAGACTTTTCAAGAATATTTTTGCGCTCAGCAAATCGGCTATCAGGCAGATGATGACGATGATTTTGAGTTTGTTATCGAGCAGATTCGCAAGCATTTGCACGACCCGCACTGGCAGGAAGTGTTGCTGTTGTTGATTGCTCAACAAAAACCGAAGAAAGCGGCGAAAGCGATGCGGGCAATTTTGGCAGCGAATAGCAAGCATGAGGAATGGTTGCACCGCGATTTATTTTTTGCAGGCAGTTGCCTTGCTGAAAATATTAAAGAGTTAAAGGTGGCAGATTCCAGTCTAACTGGGGAGATTTTGGAGAAGTTGGTTGAGTTGGAGGTAAGGGATAGGGTACTGGTTGGTGACAGAGTTCGCTATCAGGTTTTTCAAATCCTTTGCAGTATGAATGAGACAGATTTTGAGGCGCAAACTTTGCAACTTTTGAAAGCAAGGGGTGTTGATGAAAATCGATTGTGGAGATATCAAGCAGCATTAGGAGAAAAAGAAGCTGTCATCACTGCCATGCTACGACGCCTCGAAGATGGGAATGAGGATGTCCGTCGTGAGGCAGCACAAGCCTTGGGCGGGTTGAGAAATGCTTCTGAAACCGTCATTAGTGCTCTGCTGTTACGTCTCGAAGACGGGGATTACTCGGTACGTTTATGGGCAGCACGAGCCTTGGGTAAGTTCGGAAATGCTCTAAATGCTCTGCTGCTACGTCTCAAAGATGGCGGTAACTTGGTGCGTAGCTCGGCAGCACAAGCCTTGGGCGATTTGGGAAATGCTTCAGAAGCCGTCATCAGTACCTTGCTGTTACGTCTCGAAGATGGTGATAACTCAGTGCGTAGCTCCGCAGCACAAGCCTTGGGCAAGTTGGGAAATTCTTCAGAAGCAGTGATCAGTGCCTTGGTGTTACGTCTCGAAGACGGGGATAACTGGGTGCGTAGCTCGGCAGCATCAGCCTTGGGCAGTTTGGGAAATGCTTCAGAAATTGTCATCAATGCTCTGCTGCTACGTCTCGAAGATGGCGGTAACTCAGTGCGTAGCTCGGCAGCACAAGCCTTGGGCAGTTTGGGAAATGCTTCAGAAGCAGTGATCAGTGCCTTGGTGTTACGTCTCGAAGATGACGATAACTCGGTGCGTGCCTGGGCAGCATCTGCCTTGGGCAACTTGGGAAATGGTTCAGAAGCCGTCATCAGTGCTCTGCTGTTACGTGTCGAAGATGGTGATGAGTTCGTATGTTACTTTGCAGCAGAAGCCGTGGGTAAGTTAAGAAATGCTGCAGAAGCCGTCATCAGTACCTTGCTGTTACGTCTCGAAGATGGGGATAACTTAGTGCGTAGCTCGGCAGCACAGACCTTGGGCAACTTGGGAAATGGTTCAGAAGCCGTGATCAGTGCCCTGTTGTTACGTCTCCAAGATGACGATAACTCGGTGCGTGCCTGGGCAGCATCTGCCTTGGGCAACTTGGGAAATGCTTCAGAAGCCGTAATCAGTGCTCTGCTGTTACGTCTGGAAGATGGGGAGGACGGGGTGCGTTACGCAGCAGAAGCCTTGAGTAAGTTGGGTCTGAAATCAAGCGAGGTTTTGCCTGCTGTCGTGCAATGGATCGATCGTCATCAGGATGCAACATATCTCGGCTCATGTATTGATCTGTTGTGGGATTTGGTGGCGGGTGAGGGAAATCGATCGCCCGTGGGTTTTTAGAAGTATGTAGCTTTTGGGCGAGTAAAACCCGATCGCACTTCCCGAACTTTCACCAAAAATGCGGTCAGCCTGCTGTTTGAGTATTAGGGCCCTCCATCCCCTTAATAACCCGGAACAGAGGTCAACTATTCAATCGAAAATCCAAAATCCCAAATCCAAAATCGATCGATTATTCAATCTAAAATCTAAAATCTAAAATCCAAAATCGGTCGCTCGCCCCCAGCGACGGCCCAGGAGAGCCAATGGTTGCTACAATCGGGGAGGGTATATGTTGTGGCTAACACTACAGCCCGTAACCCTGAAAGCTAATAGCTAAATTATTAAAAATCTGCCTCTCCTGCCATGTTTAAAAATCTGCTAGGCGATCCCAACGCGCGCAAACTTAGAAAATTTCAGCCTTGGGTAGCTGATATCAATATCCTGGAAGAAGACTTCCGCGCACTCTCAGACGACGGCCTCAGAGGGAAAACGGCGGAGTTTCAAGAACGTCTGGCAAAAGCTAAATCTCTCAACGAGGAGAAAGAGATACTAGACGAAATTTTGCCAGAAGCTTTTGCAGTGGTGCGGGAAGCGGGACAGCGGGTTTTGGGACTGCGCCACTTTGATGTCCAACTCCTCGGCGGCATCATCCTCCACAAAGGCCAAATTGCCGAAATGAAAACTGGTGAGGGCAAAACTCTGGTGGCGACGCTGCCGGCATACCTCAACGCCCTCAACGGTAAAGGCGTACACATCATCACCGTCAACGATTATCTCGCAAGGCGGGATGCGGAATGGATGGGACAGGTGCACCGCTTCCTGGGACTGACTGTGGGACTGATTCAGCAGGGCATGGATCAGGTGGAACGAAAGAAAAATTATAACTGCGATATTACCTACGCGACTAACAGCGAAGTCGGCTTTGATTATTTGCGCGACAACATGGCTACTGTCATGGAAGATGTAGTGCAGCGTCCTTTTAATTTCTGCGTGATTGACGAGGTTGACTCGGTGCTGATTGATGAAGCACGGACGCCTCTGATTATTTCCGGCCAGGTGGAACGCCCCAGCGAGAAGTATATGCGGGCGGCTGAGGTAGCTGCTGCTCTGAGAAAGGAAAATGAAGAACATTACGAGGTTGACGAAAAGGCTCGGAATGTGCTGTTGACCGATGAAGGGTTTGGTGAAGCTGAGCGGTTGTTGGGTGTTACGGATTTGTACGACCCGGCTGACCCTTGGGCGCATTACATTTTTAATGCGATTAAGGCGAAGGAATTGTTTATTAAGGATATTAACTACATCGTCACTCCCGATCGCGAAGTCGTGATTGTGGATGAGTTTACGGGCCGGGTGATGCCGGGACGGCGCTGGAGCGACGGTTTGCACCAGGCGATCGAAGCCAAGGAACGGGCGGAAATTCAGCCGGAAACTCAGACGCTGGCGACGATTACCTATCAGAATTTCTTTTTGCTTTATCCGAAGCTGTCGGGGATGACTGGGACGGCAAAGACTGAAGAGACGGAGTTTGAGAAGATTTACAATCTGGAAGTGACGCTGATTCCCACTAACCGGATTACGAGCCGCACTGACCTTTCGGATATGGTTTACAAGGCAGAGGCCGGCAAGTGGAATGCGATCGCCCAAGACTGCGCGGAAATGCACGAAATCGGTCGGCCGGTGCTGGTGGGTACTACGAGCGTGGAAAAGTCGGAGTTGCTGTCGCGGCTGCTGCTGGAACGCAAAATTCCTCACAATTTGCTCAATGCTAAACCGGAAAATGTGGAGCGGGAATCGGAAATTATCGCTCAAGCCGGACGCAAGGGTGCTGTGACGATCGCCACAAACATGGCCGGGCGCGGTACAGACATCATTTTGGGCGGTAATTCTGAGTACATGGGCCGCCTGAAGTTGCGGGAATATCTGATGCCCCGAATTGTGCAACCCGAGGATGACGAAGGGTTTTCGGTAGTGCAAGTGCCTGGTATTAGCGGCCGCCCCGCACCTCAAGGTTTTGATCCGACTAAGAAAAAGGTAAAGTCTTGGAAAGCTTCGGCGCAGATTTTCCCGACGCAGCTATCGAAAAATGCCGAACAAATGCTCGTGGCGGCGGTGGAATTGGCGGTGAAGGAGTACGGCGCGCGATCGCTCACGGAATTGCAAGCCGATGATATCGTGGCTATAGCTTCGGAAAAAGCGCCGACAAAAGACCCGGTAATTCAAAAATTGCGGGAAGCTTACAATTTAACCCGCAAGGAATACGATGCTTTTACCAGCACCGAACACGATGAAGTCGTGCAGTTGGGAGGCTTGCACGTCATCGGTACCGAACGCCACGAATCGCGCCGGATCGACAATCAGTTGCGCGGCCGGGCGGGACGCCAAGGAGACCCTGGTTCTACGCGGTTTTTCTTGAGTTTGGAAGACAATTTGCTCAGGATTTTCGGCGGCGAACGGGTGGCCGGTTTGATGAAGGCTTTCGGTGTTGAGGAAGATATGCCGATCGAATCTGGAATGCTGACTCGTTCCCTCGAAGGCGCTCAGAAAAAAGTCGAAACCTACTATTACGATATCCGCAAGCAGGTATTTGAATACGACGAAGTGATGAACAATCAGCGTCGAGCAATCTATGCGGAACGCCGCCGAGTATTGGAAGGTTTGGACTCCAAAGAACAGGTAATTAAGTATGCCGAACAGACGATGGACGACATCGTGGGAGCATACATTAATCCCGATTTACCTTCGGAAGAATGGGAACTCGACAAACTTGTCAGCAAGGTGAAGGAATTTGTTTATCTGCTGGCTGACATGACACCGGATCAGCTAGAAGATTTGTCCGTTGAGGAAATTAAAACATTCCTGCACGAACAAGTCCGCAATGCTTACGACATTAAAGAAGCCGAAGTTAATGCAATCCGAGCTGAATTGATGCGAGATGCGGAACGGTTCTTTATTTTGCAGCAAATTGATACTTTGTGGCGGGAACACTTGCAACAAATGGATGCTTTGCGCGAGTCTGTAGGGCTGCGCGGTTACGGGCAGAAAGACCCGTTAATCGAGTATAAAACTGAAGGTTACGAGCTGTTTTTGGACATGATGACGGATATCCGCCGCAATGTGGTTTATTCGCTGTTCCAGTTCCAGCCGCAGCCGGCAATGCAAGTTTCGCCAGAGATGGTTTAAAAATAGTTAACTGTTGACTGTTGACTGTTGACTGTTGCTGGTTCCCAGGCTCTTCCTAGGAACCAGTTGATTTTACACCGCCCGTGTCATGGAAGAAGAATAAAAGAAGACCAAATACAGATATTCGCATTGAAATATTGTATAACCTGCAATTATGCCAACTATTTTACGAATAGGTCCTTACCGACTTTACTTTTACAGCCATGAACCAAATGAACCACCTCATGTTCATATTGACAGAGATAAATCATCGGTTAAATTTTGGTTGGAGCCAGTCTGTTTAGGAAATAACCTTGGTTTTAGTGCTAAAGAACTTCGTAAAATAGAGTCGGTAGTACAAGAAAATAAACAAACGCTATTGGAGGCTTGGTATGGGTATTTTGGCGATTCGAGCGGACGAGAGAGTTAAGCACATTCATTTTACAGAAGAAACCATTAGTGTTGATTTGATGGATGGACGAATCATTACCGTGCCTTTAATTTGGTATCCAAGATTGTTTCATGCAACGCCCGATCAAAGGGAAAAATGGGAAGTATGTGGAGGAGGCTATGGCATTCACTGGGAAGAAATTGATGAAGACCTCAGTACAGAAGGAATGCTGCGAGGTGCACCTGCTCCGAGGCCTAAAATTACTCATTAATTTCGATCGCTAGTTCACTTCTAAGCTTTCGTAATATAGCCTTTCTCACGTAAAAGATAAAGGAGGTATTTAAGGTAGATTTGAGATTAAAGCCAATCTTCTTGATCGCTTTTTTGTTTCCTGTAAACTTCTCCTTTAGTGTGAATTTTACGGGTTTGTTCGTAAAGAGTTTCTTCGGTATGATTCCATTTTTGCAGGACTTCTTTTAAGTCGGATTGAATATCTCTAGCGCCGGGAAAGCCTCGGTAGCGAATTATTAATCTTGCTAATTCCGATAAATTGTAGTCTGTTGCTTCTCCTGCTAATAAACTATCGACACTGGCTCGATCGCGCTTGTATTGCGGATGCTGCTGATCTTGAGTTTTTGCTACTGAATCCATACTATTTATATTTCCCAATCATCTGAAAATGTTGCTACAAGCAACCGCCACCCAAAAGCGCGGACATACAGCGGTTCCCGCTGTTATGAAGTACAATAGCAACAATTAGCAAACCAATTTCTTAAATGTTGAGGATTGATTAAGTTGAGGGCAACTGCAATTATTTGATCGATCATGGACGTGGTAGTTGGAGTGAACATACGCAAAAAAGATTTGAGTTGCGACCACCAAAGCTCTATTGGGTTAAAATCGGGAGAGTATGGAGATAAACAAATAATACTCGCTCCTACAGATTCAATCATTGGCTTGATTGATGCTAATTTATGGGCGGGTAAATTATCCATCACTACTACCGCTCCTTCCCATAATTTAGGACATAAAAAATGCTGAATAAATATAGCAAATGCCTGTCCATCCATTGAATCATTCATTGTGATCAATGCTAACACTTTATTCATACTAATTGCGCCAATAGCTGTGACTTTACCACCCCGATAAAATGCTTTTTTTTGGTATGCTCTTGTCCCGCGTTGTGAACGTGCATGAGTTCTGCTCAGTCCTAGCAGGATACCAGTTTCATCCAAAAATACTAAATTTTCTGGCTCGATATCTTTGATCTTTTCCCAATACTCCACTCTCAATTTTTGGACTCTTTCAGTCCCGGCTTGGCTACTGCGCCATGTTTTTTTTTACGATTGAGTCCTAATTTCTGTAGGTAGCGACACATTGCCGTCCGACTCACCCAATTTCCCGTCTTAAGAGCAAATAATTCACATAGCTCTACCAAAGTAGCATCTTGATGCTCAGCCACCAGCATTCTGATCATTGCTTCCGCATTTGCTAGGTGACTGAATTGTGGTTTACCCCTCTGTTTAGGTTGTAAGTTTCCCTCGATTTGTTGTTGTTTTACCAGTTTTTGGACAAGACTTTTGCTGACACCAAACGTGATGGATACTTTCCTAATTGACATTTTTTGAACCAAATGTGCTCTCACTATTTTTTTGCGGAGATCGAGGGAATATGTTTTCATTAGTTTTGAATACAAAATGATATTTTGTGATTATTTATTGTACCAAATTACAGCGGGAACCGCTGTAAATAACCTAATGAATAGAGTCTTAAATCTGCGCTTCATAAACGGTTTGATTCGGGTATCATAACTGTCAACTGTCAACTGTCAACTGTCAACTGTTCAGTCATCCCCAGAAATTTTTGTGTTTGTTCAGTAATACCAAATAGTCGATCGCCGTGACAAAAAATTTCCCAGGCGCGAATTCCCATAAAACCAATACCTGCAACCGCCAAAGGCATCGCTGCGGCACCTAAAAGCGCGGCAATGGGAGGAAATATCATGCAGAGTGTTAACAGAATGCCGGTAATAACACCGCCAGCAATGCCAGCTTTGGCGGTGGCGGTGGCGACTTTTTCGACTAACTCTGACTGGGTAATTTTGCCTTCAACGCACAACAAAGAGTTTTCTAATATCGAAAATATTAACTCAATTACTGCTGCGGCGATCGCCCCTTTCATTGCAGCCCCAACGATTTCGGCAACTGCTGCTTTAAACGCTGCATCCGCTAAAACTTGCTTAGCGACTGCTAATTCTGCGGCAGTCATGTCTGCACCACCGCGAGCACGATTCACCCAAAAATATTCAAAAATCCCGTTAGCAGCTTCGCTTCCGCCTCCATTGACGTGTGCTTGGATGTGACTCCAATCTTTATCTTGACAGAAGTTGCGAATTGCTTCTGGGCCTTGGGCACGAATTTGGGCGGGTATGGATTCAAATACTTTTGCTGCTTCTTGAACATTTCGCATTCCGTCACGCACCCCAGCCCTAGCAAATTTGAATTGCAGATTTCTTGGCAGGTTTTCAAAACGGATGTTATGTGCTATTTTAAAAGCTTCTTGAGTGGCGATCGCCCCAGCACTAACCATTGAACTTGGCGCTGATTGTACCCACGCCGTTAATACAGTTGCACTTTCCTCAACTTTAGCTGCGATTTCGTTGGCTAAGTTTTGGGTATCGGCAACAGTTTCTCGTACTTTAGCCGTTAGCAATTCCAGCGGATTCTGGTTGATTTCCATTTCGATCCAGCTTGCATCGTTAATGTTTGAATTATTCCGACTATAACATTCCTCTTCATTAAGTGTTATTTTTTACTAAATTGCTTCTACCTTCTAAGTCCGGCTGTAAATTTAGAGCTTTTTTTTGATAAAATAAACCTTCATTGATTCGACCTTGAGCTTCCAAACTTTTGCCTAAATTCCAATAAGCGACAGCTAAATCTGGTTGAAGAGCAATAGATTTTTGGTAGTAAGTTATGGCGTCATCGAGCCGACCTTGTTTGTAAAACATACTGCCCAAATTAACATATGCTTCGACAAAATTAGGATCGAATTCGATCGCCTTGGAGTATGCACGAATTGCCGCGTCTATTTTGCCTTGGCCTTGCAGGATATTCCCTATAGTTTTGTAGGCGGCGGCGAAATTCGGTTGGTGGCGAAGTGCTTGGTAACAGGAGGCGATCGCCTCTACATATTTCTGTTGCGCGTAATAAATTTCTGCTATCTTGTTGAGCGCAACAGCCTCATCCGTTTTGAGCGCTAGTATTTTTTGATATTGAGCGATCGCCTCCTCAAGTTTTCCTGATTTCTGGAGGGTCTCGCCCGCTGACAAATACTGCTCTCCTAACTCGGAATTTACGGTCATAGATTTTACTTTAACAGCCGACACTACTTTACCACAAGTGTTAGTTAGCAACCGCGATTTCGAGGGATATTCTGATTATTTGAGATTTTAAATTTGTTTTTGTACCGAAATGCGGAAAAAAATAGTATGATTATTTTGAACCAGTATCAACGCTAATTGCAGAGGAAATCTCATGGCATCACTAGCAGGAAAAGTGGCAATTGTGACTGGTGCATCGCGGGGAATTGGACGCGCGATCGCCCTCCGATTATCCGAAGAAGGCGCATCGGTTGTCGTCAACTACGCCAAAGGAGCTGAGCAGGCTAAAGAGGTTGTGTCAGCGATTGAAGCAGCAGGTGGCAAAGCATTAGCCGTGCAAGCCGATGTCAGCAAAACCGCAGAAATTGGCAATTTGTTCGATCGCACTCAGGAAACCTATTCACAAGTCGATATTTTAGTCAATAATGCAGGAGTAATTCTTTACAAACCTGTAGCGGAAGTTACCGAAGCAGAGTTTGATAATCTTTTTGCAATTAACGTTAAAGGCACGTTTTTTGCTTGTCAAGAAGCTGCTAAACGGATGGCAGAGGGAGGAAGAATTGTCAATTTTTCCAGTTCGACAACGGCGATGCTACTGCCAACTTACGGGGCTTACGTGGCGACAAAAGGCGCGGTGGAACAGCTAACTCGATCGCTTGCGAAGGAATTGGGCGATCGCCAAATTACAGTTAATGTGATTTCTCCGGGCCCAACGGAGACAGAACTCTTTACAGTCGGCAAAACCGCCGAACAAATACAAAGATTTACTCAAATGGCTGCTTTGGGAAGACTCGGAAAAGTTGAAGATATTGCCGATGTGACGGCTTTTTTGTGCAGCGAACAAGCCCGGTGGATTACCGGACAAAATATCCGCGTTAACGGCGGGACTGCCTAAATATATACTTTAGTCAGCTTGGAGCGGATAAAAGTTTGTATAGCAGCAGCGATTTCAATCGCGGATTATCAGAATCCCCAACCAAAATCAAAGATTCTGGTTGGGGATTCTGATAATTTTATAGCGGACAATCGAACAAATTAAGGAGACAGCCGCCACACCTTAATCGTGTCGTCAAAACTGCCGCTGATCAGAGTTTTGTCCTGAGGATTAAAAGCCAATTCCACCCAAGTAGAATGACCCTTCAGCGTGCCCGTCATTTCGCCGGAACCCATCCGCCACAGCTTGATAGTCCCGCTTAAATCGGCGCTGGCCAGCTTGTCTCCGTCGGGACTGAAAGCCAAGGACTTAACCTTGTCGGAATGGCCGATCAAAGTCCGCAGCAGATAACCGTTGGGCTGCCCGGACTGATTATTGGGGCTGATATCCCACAACTTCACCGTCTTGTCCCAACTGCCGCTGGCGAGAGTTTGACCGTCCGGGCTGATGGCCAGAGACCAAACCCCCTCGGAATGACCCCAAATAGTTTCTTTCAATTCCCCAGTGTGCCAGTTCCACAGGTTGATCTTACCGTCGCTGCTGCCGATCGCCAAAGTTTGTCGATCGGGACTGAAAGCCACCGACTGCACCTCGTCAAAAACCCGCTTGAGAGTTTCCAACTCGGCCCCGCTTTCGACTTGCCACAGCTTCAAAGTTTTGTCCTTACCGACACTGGCTACGGTTTGGCTGTCGGGACTGAAAACCACCGAGAACACGCCGTCTTGGTGTCCGTCCAAAGTCTGAATTAACCTGCCAGAATAGAAATTCCACAATTTAATCGTACCGTCAACGCCGCCGCTGGCGATCGTCTTGCCGTCGGGACTGACTGCCACCGACCACACGGGGCCCAAATGTCCTGTTAAAACCTTGAGCAGCTTGCCGCGACGCTTGTGCAGCAGGTGAACTGTGCCGTCGTTGTTGCCGCTGACTATCACGCGGCCGTTGGGAGCGACTGCTACCGCCCAAACCGGGTTTTTGTCTTGATCCGCCAGAGTGCGCACAGCAGGCCCTGACTGCGATGCCTCACCGCGAAAATTTTGCATCGGGGGCGGATTGAACCGAATTTCGGGAATGCTAGAAGCAGGCTCAGAAGAAGTGAAAGCCTGCGGTACTGGAGATGGCAAGCGAGAACCCAGCACTACCGATAGCAGAGCAACCGTGGCTCCTCCCCACATTGCTAAAGTCCACTTGGGTTTGCTGAGAATCACGTCTACCGGTGCCGGGCCGTATTTCATGTCTTTGAGAATTGCCTCGGTCGATCGATAGCGTTTTGATGGTTCTCGCTGCACCATTTTATCCAGAATGCGGCCGAGTCGCGCCGAAACTGGTACTTTCAAATAATGCCTCCAAGCCCAACTGTCCGCTTTGATGTCAAACAAATCAAAGGGCGACATTCCCGTTAACAAGTGAACGCAAGTGACGCCCAAACTGTAGATGTCGCTGCTCTTAATCGCTTGACCTTTAATTTGTTCCGGGGCCGCGTATTCGGCAGAACCTATCACAGTTTCTGTTTTGAGCGGCCCGCTGTTTGCCGGAATTGCCGCACCGAAATCGACTAAAACTAGCCCTGAACCACCTTCCCCGGACAGGGAATGCAGATGCTCTTTCCCTACCAAAGCTGGGGATGCTTGGGGAGATTTGCGGTGAATAATATTGGACGGTTTGATATCTCGGTGAATCAGTTGATTTTCGTGAACAAATTGCAGGACTGGCAACAATTCGCTCAGCAGATACCAAATGTGAATTTCTTTAACAACACCTTTTTCTGAAAGCCGATCGGCTAAATTGCGGCCTTCGATGTATTCTTGCACTAAATACTGGCAGCCTTCGAGTTCAAAAGATGCCAGTAGTTTCGGTATTTGGGGATGTTTGCCCAACTCGTCGAGAACTGAGGCTGAGCCGAGAAATGTCCGGTTTAGCTGGTTTTGACCGTCCGCGGCTGCTGATGCGCAGAACTGTTGAATGACGCAGCGGGGTTGCGAAGGTTGGTCTTCATCGACTGCTAAGAAGGTGCGGCAAGTGAGACTTTGACCGAGGGTGTGAAAGACTCGGTAGCGGCCTTTTAGCAGCAAATTCGACTCGCAACTTTTGCAGACTGTCGCGCGATCGAGATTTTGGGGATTCTGGCAATTGGGATTGGTGCAGTAACTCATTTGTCTTTCCGCTGGAGACCCCCCGTCCGACATTATTGCTGGTGGGGGAGGAAAGCGGGGCGGTGCGTGCCGCTTCCTGTGGACAAATTAAATAATTGGAATCTTTGCTTGATCATAATTGTTTCCCAGATTTTCGCCACAATTGCTTCGGTCGATCGCGCGTAAATAATTGCTGACTTTCCTGCGAGCGAGGTTTAATAGGTCGATCGAGCGATCGGCGGGATTCGCTGTGACCGAATTACGTTATACTGTCATTGCGAATACTTTCATTGCGATCGCCAGGCATTGCCAAATATCATTGCTCCTTTGTTCTATCGAGTCAATCTAAAATCTAAAATCGATTGATTGACTGATTAAAACTCAGGCAAAATTTGCCAAACTAACTACTAACTTTTAACTATTACTTATGCCGTTAATTCGCGTCCCCAAATCTTGGGAAATTCTCGATCCCCAAATTACCCCAGAAACAGCCTTTCTCAACCGCCGCCGCTTCATGACCAATTTAATTGGCGCCGGCGTGACTGCTTCGCTGCTACCGCTGACAGGCTGCCAAAGCAATGCTAGCTCAAAAACTGCTTTGGAGCAAAGCTCAACCCAAGCATATTCGGGATTGAGCCGGAATCCTGCCTTTGCCAAAGTCGATCGAGCGATTACCGACGAAGCCTTAGCTACAAAATACAACAATTTTTACGAATACGGCGGCACAAAATCTATTTGGCAAGCCGCTCAAGCTTTGCCAACAGAAAACTGGAAAGTAGAAGTAGGCGGTTTAGTAAAAAATCCCCGCACTTATGATATTGACGACCTCTACAAAAAATTTCCCATCGAAGAACGAGTTTATCGATTTCGCTGCGTAGAAGCCTGGGCGATGGTAGTTCCTTGGGTCGGGTTTCCCATGAAATTGCTGATGGCTGATGTCGAACCGACATCAAATGCCAAATTTGTTCGTTTCACATCATTTTACGACCCCAAAATTACCAAAGGTGCCAGCGTATTTTCGCAATTTTATCCTTGGCCTTATACCGAGGGAATGCGAATTGAAGAAATGGCCAACGATTTAGCATTTTTTGCCACAGGCTTGTACGGCAGAAAACTACCCAAGCAAAATGGTGCGCCGCTGCGGCAAGTGATTCCTTGGAAGTACGGTTTTAAGGGCGCAAAGTCGATCGTCAAAATTGAATTTGTCGAAAAACAGCCCGCCACTTTTTGGAATACAATCGGTCCCAACGAATACGCTTTTGAAGCAAATGTCGAACCCGACAAGCCGCACCCCAGATGGTCGCAGGCCAGCGAACGGATAGTCGGCCCCGGTAACAGTTGGTCGTGGGAAACTCGCCCGACTTTGCCCTATAACGGTTACGGCGAATATGTGGCGAGTTTGTACAGTTAATTGACGGATTTCCCCTCGTTTCTAGGCTCTGCCTAGGAACGCATATCCGGAGGCTCTGCCTCCTTATTCCCGCGAGGCAGAGCCTCCGATTCAGGCATTTATAGGCAGAGCCTAGAAACGAGAAAAGGCAGAGCCTGGGAAGGAGAAAAAACATCCTATTACCCTTTATAATAAA
Source organism: Microcoleus sp. MOSTC5 (assembly GCF_036701825.1). NCBI lineage: Bacteria > Bacillati > Cyanobacteriota > Cyanophyceae > Oscillatoriales > Microcoleaceae > Microcoleus > Microcoleus sp. MOSTC5. The sequence continues at coordinate 78,873 of NZ_JAUBRK010000010.1, forward strand.
AATTGATGAAGCTACCAAGGAATTGTTAAATGGTAACAACAACATCAACTCCCGTCGAGCAGCAAACTACCCCAGAAAACCGAGTTATTTTAAAAGGTGTCAGTTGGTCAACTTTTAAAGCATTGCTGGCAGATGTTGGGGACGATAGAGCTTGGAGAATTGCTTACGAGGGAGGAGTATTAGAAATCAGGATGCCGCTGGAAGAACACGAAGAACCCAAACGACTGATAGAAAGCTTTGTGGAAGCTATTGTAGATGAGCTGGAAATTGAACTTAGGAGTCTCGGTTCGCTGACTCTTGAACGAGAAGATTTAACTCGTGCTGTAGAACCTGATTCCTGTTTCTACATTCAAAATGAATCTTTAGTTAGAGGCAGAAATATCAATTTACCAAATGACCCGCCGCCTGATTTAGCAATAGAGTCAGATTACACGAATTCTTCTATGAATAAGTTTACAATTTATGCTGCAATTGGCGTGCCCGAAATCTGGAGGTATCGGCGGGAATCTCTGCAAGTTTATCAACTGGTAGAAGGGAAATATGAAGTGTGCGATCGCAGTTTAGCTTTTCCCTTTTTACCTGTTGCAGAAATTCCCGGTTTCATCGAACAAAGCAGAACAGTCGGACAGCGTGCGGCTGTGCGTTTGTTTCGCGAAAGAATTAGAGAAATTTTGCCGAGTCAAAGTTAACAGAAAAATCCGACTTACTGTAGTTTAAAAACTACCAAATCAATTTAAAATACATTAGCGTTAATCAGCGTTCATCTGCGGTTCAAAAAGCTTTAATTTTAATATAAAATTAATGGATAAACTCCTGCACTCTCTGCCAAAGACTTTCTAGCAAATCTGGCCTGCTAACATCAAACCATTCAATTTCAGGATAAGCTCGAAACCAGGTGCGCTGTCTCTTCGCAAATTGCCTCGTGTGCAAAATTGTTAATTCTTTAGCTTCGTTTAGGGTAATGTCGCCCGCCAAATATTGTTTGATTTCCTGATAGCCCAGCGTGTTCAACAAGGGCAAGTCGCAGCCGTATTTTTTACACAAATATTCTACTTCAGCGATCCAACCGCGTTCTAGCATTTGTTCGGTGCGCTGTTTGATACGATCGACCAAAACATCGATCGCGCAATCCAACCCAATTTGTAAAATAGGATAATTGGGAGGATTTTCGCCCTGCTGCTCGGAAATAGAGCGACCGGTGACATAAAATACTTCCAGTGCTCTTAAAGTTCTGACGGAATCATTGAGGTGAATTTTCTCAGCGGCACAGCGATCGACTTGCTGCAACATCGCGTAACATTGAGATTGTCCGAGTTCGGCTAGTTGCGATCGCAATTCGGGCATCGGTGCTACCCTCGGAATTTTCAAACCGCGCACGATCGATTTAATATACAAACCCGTCCCTCCCACCAACAACAGCGGGGGAGAAACAGCAAAATCGACATCAGCAATTAATTTTTGAGCTTGCTGTTGGTAATCTGCTAATGTCAGAGTTTCTGTCGGATCGCAGATGTCAATTAAGTGATGCGGTACACAAGTGCGATCGACCGCCGTCGGTTTTGCGGTTCCGATGTCAAATTCGCGGTACACTTGACGGGAGTCCGCACTCAGGATCGAGGATTGCAGTCGCGAAGCCACAGCCACAGCCACTCCCGACTTCCCAGTCGCCGTCGCCCCGCAAATCGTAATTAATCTAGGCATAAGCTGTCGCACATTTCCCTATAAAAACTCTCAAATCCTCTCCTATCAATGGTTTCCCCTCTCTCCTACACTGATTCACCGCGATCGGGCTGGGCAGTCCTCAAGCAATCTCAAAACTATTCCCCTCCCTCCCCCCGATAAATTTCCCTTCAGAATGCCCTAGCATCGCCTTTAACGGTTTTGTGCTATAATTTTAGGAGTTTTCCTATTTTATAAGCTTTCGGGGCTTTAGGCCTCATTATTGGAGCTATTTTTGTATGACCAGCAGCTACAGCGCCGACCAGATTCAAGTTCTCGAAGGTCTCGAAGCAGTCCGTAAACGACCGGGGATGTACATCGGTACCACCGGCCCGCGAGGACTCCACCATCTAGTTTACGAGGTTGTGGACAATTCCATAGATGAGGCGCTGGCTGGCCACTGCACTCACATCGAGATTGACATCAACGCCGACGGTTCCGTTACCGTGACAGACGACGGCCGGGGTATTCCGACCGGCATCGTTGCCAAGACTGGCAAATCGGGAATAGAAACAGTAATGACTGTACTTCACGCCGGCGGTAAATTTGGCGGTGGTGGCTACAAGGTTTCTGGAGGATTGCACGGTGTAGGTATTTCTGTTGTTAACGCGCTGTCTGAGTGGGTAGAAGTGACAGTTTGGCTCGACCAAAAAGAACATTTACAGCGCTACGAAAGAGGCAATCCAGTTACTGAACTTAAGGTCAAGCCCCACAAAGGCACTCGCACCGGCACTTCAGTTTCTTTCTTGCCAGATACTCAAATATTTACCACTGGCATTGAATTTGATTACACTACACTCGCCGGGCGCTTGCGAGAATTGGGTTACTTGAATGCGGGCGTGAGAATTACGTTTAGCGACCACCGTTTGGAACTGCTCAAAAGTAGCGAACCTCGCATCGAAACATACTGTTACGAGGGCGGAATCAAGGAATATATCGCCTACATGAACCGCGAAAAGCAGCCTCTGCACGAAGAAGTGATCTACGTGCAAGGAGAACGCAACAACGTGCAGATAGAAGTGGCTTTGCAGTGGTGCGTCGATGCTTTTAGCGACAACGTTCTAGGTTTTGCTAACAACATTCGGACGATCGACGGAGGCACGCACTTAGAAGGTTTGAAAGCTGTTTTGACGCGGACGATGAATTCGATCGCCCGCAAGCGCAACAAAATCAAAGAACACGAACCCAACCTCGCCGGCGAAAACGTTCGCGAAGGTTTGACAGCAGTGATTTCGGTCAAAGTCCCAGACCCGGAATTTGAAGGCCAAACTAAAACTAAGTTGGGAAATACAGAAGTTCGGGGAATTGTTGATTCCTTGGTAGGCGAAGTATTGACAGAATATTTGGAGTTTCGCCCCCAGGTAGCTGACGCTATTTTGGAAAAAGCAATTCAGGCATTTAAGGCCGCTGAAGCCGCCCGCCGTGCCCGCGATTTAGTGCGCCGAAAATCCGTCTTAGAATCGTCTCCTTTGCCTGGAAAATTAGCGGACTGTAGTTCCAGAGACCCAGCCCTGTCTGAGATATACCTGGTGGAGGGGGATTCGGCAGGCGGATCGGCAAAACAAGGGCGCGATCGCCAATTCCAAGCAATCCTGCCTTTGCGCGGTAAAATTCTCAACATTGAGAAAACAGACGATGCCAAAATCTACAAAAATAATGAAATTCAATCGTTAATTACAGCGCTGGGTTTGGGCATCAAAGGCGAAGAATTCGATCCGGGTCAATTGCGGTATCACCACATCGTAATTATGACTGACGCTGACGTAGATGGTGCTCACATCCGCACGCTGTTGCTGACTTTCTTCTACCGCTATCAGCGCGCACTTGTAGAACAAGGTTACATCTATATTGCTTGTCCTCCTCTCTATAAAGTGGAACGGGGACGCAATCATTACTACTGTTACAGCGAACGCGAAAGGAATGCTCTCATCCGCAATGAATTTCCGGCGAATGCTAACTATACCGTCCAGCGGTTCAAAGGTTTGGGCGAAATGATGCCGACACAGTTGTGGGATACGACAATGAACCCAGAAACTCGGACGCTGAAACGGGTGGAGATTGAAGACGCTGCTGAGGCCGATCGCATCTTTACGATCTTAATGGGCGATCGTGTCGCCCCCCGCCGCGAATTCATCGAAACCTACGGCCCCAAACTCAACCTCCTCGACTTGGACATCTAAATTAATCATTAGTCATTTGTCATTAGCTAACAGCTAATGGCTGAGGGCTAATGACTAAACTTTTGCGGCCCTGATGCCTTCTGCCCTTTCGGGCGATCGGGCATTAGGGCCGTTTAATCTCTCTAGGTTTTGTTATAAAAATTAATACAATCTCTCATCAAATCGATCTAAGGTAAATGCTTAGGTAAATTTTAGATTTTTGGCGCATCCATCAACTACCACAAAAATAGAAGGTTGGACAATATAGCATGAGCATCAATTTAGCTACCAAATTGCGTGAGGGAACGAAAAAGTCCCACACAATGGCAGAAAACGTCGGTTTTGTCAAGTGTTTTTTAAAAGGCGTTGTAGAAAAAACTTCTTACCGGAAGTTAGTAGGAAACCTCTACTTTGTCTACTCGGCAATGGAAGAGGAAATGGAACGCCAAAAGCAGCACCCGGTTGTTTCAAAAATTTACTTTTCTGAGTTGAATCGCAAACAAAGCTTAGAGCAAGATTTATTTTACTACTACGGTGCGAATTGGCGCGAACAAGTAGCTCCGTCAGCGGCAGCTAAAGCTTATGTGCAGCGCATTCACGAAATCTCGGCGACCGCACCGGAACTGTTAGTAGCTCACTCTTACACTCGCTACCTTGGCGATTTATCCGGCGGACAAATCCTGAAGGGAATTGCCCAGCGGGGGATGAATCTTACCGAGGGAGAAGGCACTGCGTTCTATGAATTCCAGGATATTCCTGATGAAAAAGAATTCAAGGCTAACTACCGTCAAGCAATGAACGAACTGCCGATTGACGAAGCAACAGCAGAGCGAATTGTTGACGAAGCTAATGCAGCTTTTGGCATGAACATGAAGATGTTCATGGAGTTAGAAGGCAATTTGATTAAAGCAGTCGGTCAGATGCTTTTCAATACCCTGACGCGGAAGCGCGGCGGCGGCAGTACCGAATTGGCTACTGCTGATTGAGCCAACACCCATTGGCAATAATTTGAGCCTCGTTTAAGAGGAAAAATTTAAATCCTGGGGGTTTGATGGCTGCTTTTACAGTCACCAAATCTCCGGGATTTTGCATGGCGGGCGATCGACTTTTTCTAGAAGAAGGAAGAAGGAAGAGGGAAGAGGGAAGAAGGAAGAGGGAAGATGGAAGAAGGAAGATGGAAGAAGGAAGATGGAAGAAGGAAGATGGAAGAAGGAAGATGGAAGAAGGAAGATGGAATTAAGAACGTCGTAACTGTCAAGACGGTTCCCACAACTTACAACTAAGCTGGTGTGCATTTAATTTTCACAATTCTGTTTATTGAAACTCTTGTGGGGTGGGCATCCTGCCCGCCCCAAAAATTTAATTTAAATGCAGAACAACTATCACCTTCCCATGCCGCGATTAGGAGGCTCCTCGTCTCGGACAGGCAAAGAAGTTGGCCTTACTTGCCGCTCCAAATACTTGCTCAAAGCGTAAGCGATATCTCCGCGATTCATCGGCTTCAAAGGATTAATCTTATTAGTTCCGAGTTCAACATTAACAAACCCTTCATAAAGTGCAGTAGCCATAGACTTTCTAGCCCAATTAGGGATTTCCCCTGCATCTGGATACTTAGCTAAAATCTCCGAAATGCTGGCATCGGGAAACTGAAAAACCCCGTAAGCTTGAGCAAAAATCGCCAAAGCTTCCGCGCGACTCACCCTTTGATTTGGGAAAAACATTCCGTCGCGATATCCACTCATCGTTCCCGTTTTCAAAGCAGTTTGAATCGCACTGTAAGCCCAGTAACTCTTCGGTACGTCCGGCAATTCAATATCCGGTTTTTGAGCGGTTTTCCGGCGTTCCAAACCAAAAGTTTTCACTAAAATCACCGCCAAGTCAGCGCGACTGACAAGGCCCTCAGCATTAAAATTGCCGCTGGCATCTTTATTCATCAATCCTGCATTCACAACCCGATCGATCGGGTCAATTATTTGTTGAGATTGAACCGCCATTGGGACTCCTTGCACTAGCGCGATCGCCAAAAAAATACTCACTAACTTTTTCACGATTTTAATCCTTTCTGTCGCTAAAACAATCATGAAAACAGCAGTAATATTTTTTCTGGTTCCATCGGAATTATTCTGTGGTTTAGGCGGTGCGCGAGATTTGGGGATTATATATTAAAATTAAAGATTTGCTTCCGGCAAAGCGCCCTGCATTTTACCCAGCCAATCAATCAAATTATCCAATTGCTTTTGGGCCGTCAAAACCGCCATACCTCGAATAGTAACCTTCCCCTTGCTGTAGACAAAACGAGAGCGCAAATGTTCCGGCAAATTAGCCTTGAGCAAATTCCAAGCAGGCTCCTCCATAGCCGTTTCTAAAACTATGTGCTGCTTATTCTCCGGTTTGATCCGAGAAAAACCGATTTTTTTAGCGATTTGTTTGAGCTCGACAACACGGATAAGTTGCTGGGCTGGAAGAGGAATTGGCCCGTAACGATCGCACCAATCAGCCTGAATCTGCTGTAACTCTTCTGAGGTATTAGCATTCGCCACAGACCGGTAAGCGCTCATCTTTTGATCCAAATCTGCGATGTAATCAGCAGGAATAAACGCCGTCAAAGTCAGGTCGATTTGCGCGTCCTCCACTTTCGGAATTTCCTGACCCTTAATTTCCCGAATAGCCTCCTCTAACATTTCAGCATACAAATCAAAACCGATCGCCTCCATTTGACCCGACTGTTCAGTACCCAAAACATCACCCGAACCGCGAATTTCCATATCTCGGACGGCCAACTGATAGCCCGAACCCAACTGCGCGAACTCTTGAATGGCCCGCAACCTCTGCCTTGCAGCATCAGACAGCTTGTTCTGCTTCGGATAAAACAGCCAAGCGTGAGCTTGAATCCCCGCGCGTCCCACCCGTCCCCGCAACTGGTAAAGCTGACCCAAACCAAAGCGCTGCGAGTCTTCAATTAAAATGGTATTGACACGCGGAATATCCAAACCCGACTCAATAATCGTCGTGCACACCAAAATATCGAAATCTGCCGCACTGAAAGTCAGCATAATCGATTCTAATTCCGAAGCCTCCATTTGACCGTGGGCGATCGCAATTCTGGCAGACGGTACCATCTCCTGCAACTGAGCGGCCAACTCATCAATCCCCTCAATCCGCGGCACCACGTAAAAAACCTGACCGCCCCTGTCCAATTCTTGACGAATTGCCGATCGCACCACTTCCGGGTTATAGGGAGCCAAATGCGTCTGAATCGGACGCCTGCTGGGAGGCGGAGTCGCAATCAAACTCATCTCGCGAATCCCCGAAAGCGACATATACAAAGTCCGGGGAATCGGCGTTGCTGTCAGAGTCAGAACATCTACCTCTGTTTTGAGAGCTTTAATCGCTTCCTTTTGCTTAACACCAAACCGCTGTTCTTCATCCACCACCAACAAGCCCAAATCCCGAAACTTAATGGCTTTGCTCAAAACAGCTTGAGTACCGACAATCACATCTAATTCCCCAGTCGCCAAACGCTTGTGAATCTCCCGGCGCTCGGTTTCGGTGCGAAAGCGATTGAGCAAACCAACTTCGATCGGATAAGGGGAAAAACGCTCCGAGAGCGTGTGATAGTGCTGTTGGGTCAAAATCGTCGTCGGCGCGAGCAAAGCCACCTGCTTGCCCGCCGTAACCGCCTTAAAAATGGCTCTCAGAGCAACTTCTGTCTTGCCAAAACCGACATCGCCGCAGACCAAGCGATCCATCGGTCGATCGCCCTCCATGTCGCGTTTCACATCTTGAGTTGCCTTCAACTGATCCGGGGTTGGTTGGTAAGGAAAAGAATCCTCTAATTCTTGTTGCCAAGGCATATCGGGAGGAAAAGCGTAACCTGTTTGTTTAGCTCTTTTAGCATAAAGATTCAGCAAATCCACTGCCAATTTTTTAACAGCTTTGCGAACCTTTGTTTTAGTTTTTTCCCAAGTTTGACCTGTCAGCTTGTTTAGATCCGGTACTTTCTCGCCTACAGTCCGAAATCTCGACAAAGCGCCCAATTGATCGGCAGCAACTCTCAGGGTACCGTCAGCGTATTGAATCAGCAAATATTCGCGAGTTTCGCGATCGATCGTCAAGCGTTCCAACTTGATAAATTTGCCCACTCCGTGCTGGCGGTGAACCACATAATCACCCGGGCTTAATTTATTCGGGTCTACTTGCTTAGAAGCAGCGCGGCGGCGCTTGCGGACGTAGCTAAAAGTAGCGAGAGAATGCTGACCGTAAAATTCCCGATCCGTAATTAAAACAATCCGAAAAGTCGGCAGAATAAAACCTTCCAATTCTGCCAACCCGCTGTACTTCAAAGCAACCGGAACGTGCTGCAATTGCAACTTGTCGATCGCCAAATAATCGCGCGGATTCACCACAAACTGAGCCGGACAGTCGTGCTCCGAGAGCAAAGAAACCGATCGACTCGGTTGAGCAGAAACCAGGAAAATAGTAAAACCCCGATCGCGATCTTCCCGGAGCATTTGAGACAGCTTTGCAAATTGGTGAGGCATCACCGGCACAGGCCGAGAAGCCAAATTAATCGCCGACGGTAGCTGGTCGCCCTCCGCAGAGCTTTGAAATTTTTTAGTCGTAGAATCTTCTGCCAATTCTGAAAGTTCTAGCCTGTCGAAACCTGCGACATCTGCCATAGATTCAGCAAAAGTGCGGTGAATTTTCGGAACTTTCAAATGAGAAATTGGCAACTTTTCTGTTCCCGCATCCGCAACCACAGATTCCCGCTCGCAATTTTTCCACTGTTGCTCTGCATTCTCAAACCAGCGGTCGCTGTGAGCTTCGCAGCCTTGCGGTTCGTCAACAACAACTAAAGTATTTTCTGGCAAATAATCCAACAAAGATGCGGGTTTTTCAAACGCTAAACCCAACAGCCGGCGGACAAATTTTTCTGTTTCATTTTCAGTGTCAACAGAGCCTAGGTGGTTGATTTCGTCAACCTTTTTTTCAGCTAAAACTGCTTTAATAATTGCGTTGAAATTAGTAGGAGTTAACACCAACCGCTCGACCTTATCAAGCGATCGCTGCGAAGACGGGTCAAACTCCCGAATTTGCTCCAAATCATCCCCAAACCACTCCAGCCGCACCGGCAACTCAGCCGCCACCGGGAATACATCGACAATATCTCCCCGACGGCTCCACTGGCCCTCCATTTCCACCAGAGCCACCCGATCGTACCCCATTGAAGCAAGTTGGCGGTCTAAAATCTTCGAGTCTTGAACCATACCTCGCTTCAGCGTCAGACAGTAGGGTTCAAAAGCAGCAGGCGGCGGCAAGTGAGACTGGAGAGCTCTTTCGGTGGATACAATCGCGATCGGCTTAGAATTAGCGTTTGTTTCTCGTTTCTCGACCAAATCCGCCAGCACCTGCATTTGCCCCCAAGTCATTTCGCTTTCATCCGAGTAAGATAGCTCGTAGGGTGAAGCCTCCGAAGTCGGGTAAAAATGCACAGTCTGCCACCCCATAGCCTCCAGCCCGGCCACCCAGCGGCCCGCTTCTTCTAGAGTTGCCGTCACTACCAGTAAACTCCGCCCTTCTTGCTGTGCGAGGGCGGAAGCTACCAAACCTTTGGGCAAGCGGGCTAAGCCGTTGAGTTGCACGTAGCGATGGCGCTTGAGCTTGTTGAGGAGTTCTGTTGCTAGGGGCGATCGCCCGAGGGTACGAATTATTGAAGAGAAAGTCATGCGCTTTTAATTTTAATCCCCGATCGGCGAAGGCTCTTTCCCTTTGCCTGTTAAGGAGATTGTACGACAAACATCAGTGATTGTGCCGATGTGCTGTTGATGCCTTGGAACTTAACTGGCGATAGATTTTTGCTCTAATATCTCGATCCTGCGATCGCGATCGAGCCAGTTCCGTTAATATAGGGCCAGGTTTAGAAAAAATTTCGATTTTGCGATCGAGATTCGCAGCTTCCAGACCTCTCCTGTGACTGCACCCAAAGACGGATACAAGCCCCCGACTCAAGTTGTGAAGATCGAAAAATTTTAGACATTAGGGAAATCCCCCAGATACTGGCTGCGGAGTCAATCTAAAATCTAAAATCTAAAATCTAAAATCGACTAACCGGGCAGAGCGCTTCGCCGTTACTACCGAAAATTTTAGAAATGTCCCCAAGTACCGATATTCTGATTGTTCTCCTGCTAATTTTCCTCAATGGCTTGTTTGTGATGTCAGAGATGGCCATCATCTCTGTACGGAAGGTGAGACTGCAACAGATGGCCAACCAAGGTTCCACCAATGCCCGCGTAGCTTTGGATCTGGCTAATGCCCCCAATCAGTTCTTACCGACAGTTCAAATCGGGATTACGATGCTGGCCATTCTGTCGGGCGCTTTCGGAGAAACGACGATTTCTAGAAGAGTAGAGCCTTTGTTGAACCTGATTCCTGGCCTCGCGCCCTACTCTAAGACGATCGCCTCAGTAGTAGCAGTTTTAACCATCACTTATCTGACCTTAATTATCGGCGAACTCGTGCCGAAGCGGCTAGCGCTCAACAACCCGGAGCCGATCGCCTCAAGCGTAGCAATTCCCATGCGAATGCTCTCAAAAATTGGCGCTCCTGCGGTTTATCTGTTAAGTTATTCCACTGACTTAGTGATGCGACTGCTGAGGATATCGCCCTCGACAGAACCGCAAGTTACAGAAGAGGAAATTAAAGTTTTAATCGAGCAAGGAACCGAAGCCGGAACCTTTGAAGAAGCCGAACAAGACATGGTAGAAAGAGTGTTTCGTTTGGGCGATCGGCGAGTCAGCGCCTTAATGACCCCGCGTCCCGATCTTACTTGGCTCGACCTCGACGACTCAGTAGAAGAAAACCGCCAAAAAATGCTCGGCAGCGGTCATTCTCGGTTTCCCGTGTGTCAGGGAGGCCTCGACAACGTGCTCGGTTTAGTACACGTTACAGATATGCTGTCGAGGACTTTAACAGGTCAACCCCTCGATTTAAGCGCTTCTTTACGGCGGCCTTTATTTGTACCTGAAAGCACGCGGGGGTTAAAAGTATTAGAGCTTTTCAAGCAATCTAGCAATCAAATTGCCTTGGTGGTAGACGAATACGGCGTGATTCAAGGATTGGTTACAGTCAACGACATTTTAGTCGAACTCGTTGGCGACTTTCCCTCGATTGAAGATGCTGACGAGCCGGAAGCCGTGCAGCGCGAAGACGGTTCTTGGCTGTTAGACGGAATGCTACCAGTCGAAGATTTTTTTGAGCTGTTTGGCCTCGAAGAAATATCAGCAGAAAACAAAGGAAGTTACCACACAATGGGCGGTTTTGTGATTACACATTTGGGCAAAATTCCCACAGCAGCCGAGCATTTTGAGTGGAACGGTTTGCGCGTGGAAGTAGTCGATATGGACGGCAACCGAGTTGATAAGATATTGGTAATGCCGATCGACTCAGCGGGCGATCGACCTAAAACCGAACCAAAAACCTAAAAACCATTCACTACAGTCAATTGTTCTCATCAGCCCAGATAAAAAGTACATTTCCTTTGTATGGGCGGGTTTGACAAACAATCTCAGCAAGAATTCAAAATATAAATAAACCCGCCCCCACCCCACGGTAAATCGAAATGTACATTCAAATTTAGCATGGCGGGGGCGGGTTTTTGAGACTGTTTGTTTGAGTCGTTGATGGTTAGTGGAAGCCACCCCTACTTCTTCTTTTGTATTTCATCCTTCCGCAAAGCTTCCAAAATAGAACGGCCCACATAATTGCTGAAAACCACCTCTCCAGCTTGATTGTAGTGGCAGCAGCTATCTACATAAACAGCCTCTTTAGTCTTGTCAAAAACATTGACAGCATTCACTATATTGATATTATTTTTTTCCAAATTAGGAAACTTTTTGAAAAGAGCCGGATATCCAATTTGCACAGCTCTAGCATAAGGAGTATCCTTGTTAAGAGCAATCTGCTTTTCAGCTTCACCAAACACCCTTTTCGTCTGATAATATTGATTAGGCTGAAGAACATGAAAATAAGGCACATTACTAGCAGAGAGAACTTTGTGCATAAAAATTGAACTTTTTGCCCAATTCAACGCCATTTCTTGAAAAGCTACTGAATCCTGTAAAACTGACTTGTTAGTATTGATATAAATAACGCTGCCACTATCATCTTTTTGTTGTTTCGTCCGTGCTTTTTCAAACTTAATGACATCTCTTTTATAATTATTTACTAAATTTTGAACGTAAACAGAAGTCAAAGCATCGCACGCAGCTAAAGAACAGTGTTGCAAACTTTCCAAACCCTGATTAATCCTAGCTTTATTTTCTTTAATTGCGATCGTTGCTTTCATGGCTTTTGTAGAAAGGCTATTATTCGCCAAGTTAGTCAGCGGCAAAATATGCTGAATGCTTGGCATCGCCAGATCGATTTGAGTTTTATTGTTTAAATTAGAAAGTGCTACTTCATTAAAGCCATCTATATTGACGACCATATCTAATTCTTGACCTAAAGCCAAAAAGTAGTTTAAAATTAATAATTGCTGCGGTTGTTTGTAGCCTCCGGTAGCAAATGACAAAATTACAAATTCTCGATCTTTGAAAGCCGGAATCTGCTTTATATATCGAGGTAAAATTTTATTTTGAACTTCAAATATCCCATAATTTGAAGCCACGGAGCCGCCAAATACTCCGATAATAAATTGATTTTTATTTGTCTTTTTTAAAGGGTAATCATAAGGAGAGATAAATCCGTAGTTGTTAACCTTAAAACCCGGTCGAAAATCAGCGCTGGGTTTTTGAATAAATCCAAAAAAAGGATGAAACCTTTCGACAATCGACTCGTTGAGCCGCACTCCTTCTAAATTAATTCCTAAAGCCGACTTATCTTGCGTCTTTTGTCTAGTATAGAAAAATTGCTTGTGCTTGACAAAATACCATCCCAAGGAACCGAGTTCCACGAAAAAAAGTAAAAGCGCTAAGTTAATTAAAGCAATTTTTAGGATTTCTTGGTTTTTGTTAATAAAGTTAAAATTTTTCATAAATATCTATTTCGACTTTCTTACTACTTTAATAATGGAACTGGAAACATAGTTGGCTAATACGTCCTCTCCAACTGAATTATAGTGGCAGCAGGCATCTTTGTAAACAGTTTCTTTTGTATTGTCTAAAATATTCACGGCGTTAAAAACATTAACCCCAGCTTTTTGCAAATCATCGACTTTGGACAACAGCACCGGATAACCTTTTTTCACCCCTTCAATGTAAGGACTTTTCTTGTCAATCGCGATTTCGTTTTCCTTGGCGGTAAATGCTCGCTTAGTTGGATAATACTGGTTGGGCTGGATAAAGTGAAAATACTTAATCTTTCTACTTGATAAAATTTGATTCATCCCGATCGACGATTCGTACCACATCGATGCCATTTTGTCAAAAGCAGCGGCATCCTGCAAAACAAAGTCAGCTTTGGGAATGTATACTATACCGCTATTTGCCGTATTTAGGTTGGATTGTGTGACTTGCCGATCGTACTTGACAACTGCTTGCTGGTAATTGTTGACTAATTGTTTCACCTGTAGCGAGGTAACAGCGTGACACAAAGCAAGCTGACAAGTTTGCAATTTGTCAATACCTGCTTTCAATTGTTTTTTGTTTTCGTTAATTTGCACGATCGAACTCATCGCTTCCGGCGATAAGTTGTTGTTGGCTAAACCCGTCAAAGGCTGTATGTGTTGAACGCTGGGCATTCCTACTTCAACTTGGGCTTTATTGTTTAAATTTGACAGTGCTACTTCGTTAAAACCGTCAATATTGATGACTAAATCTAACTCTTGACCCAAAGCCAGAAAATAATTTAAAATTAATAACTGTTGGGGCTGTTTGTAGCCGCCGTTGCCAAAATTTAAAACCACAATTTCGCGATCGGCAAATTCTGGATAACTCTGCAATTTTTTAGACAATCTTTGACTGACATATTCATCTACTGCAAAGTTGTTGGCAACTGAACCGCCAAAAACTCCGATAATAAATTGATTCTTATTGGTTTTAATAAAGGGATATTCGTACAGGGAAAAAAAGCCGTGTTTGTTGACTTTTAACTTTAGTTTTTCATTAGTGAAAGCACCTTGTTTTAGCACGTAGCCAAAAAACGGGTGCAGTCTTTCTACGATAGATTCATCAAGTCTAATTCCGATCCTTTCAATATCTTCTACTACTTTTTCTTTGGTTTTATTTCTGGTATAAAAAAACTGCTTTTGGTTAATAAAATAAAAAGCAAGCGACAAAGCTTCCAGACAGATAAAGGCGATCGCCAAATTAACCGCGATTATAATTAATATATTTTTGCCTTTTTCGAGTGGCGTTGAATCTTTCATGAAATTTGACTGATTACGGTTGTTTTTTGGGGACTTGAGACTGCTTCAAATTTTGGCACAAATTTCGGTTAATCAAGATACTAGCCAGCCGGTGTCCTAGTTCATTCCAGTGACCCCCACAGGGTACAGAATTCTCAAAACCGTGGGCGCAGACTTGATATTTTTCAGTGTAGCCTTGGATCTGTTCGGATAAATTCAGTACCCGAAAACCCTCGCGCGCGCCCAATTTTTCCAGCCGCCTATCGGGATAAAACAAATCCTGAATGTTGTTCTTTCTCATAAAATTTTTTCGCCTCTGCGCCTCCGGTCTAACTTGCATCGGATCGCCGATCGTCACAACCAAGAAATCAGCCTTTTTCTGCACGACTTCATTCCGCATCGTCACAATCAAACCCTCTGTCACCCTCCAAGCCTCTTGCCAAGCTGCATCCTGAGGTTCCTTGAGGTTCAGGGTACTTAATGTGGTAAAATCCCCGGATAACTCCCGTTTTTTCCTATCTAAGTCTACCTTTTTAATGACTTGCAAAATTCGCGAATTGTTGACGATAAAACTGGGCATTCGGTCTACAAAGGAAACTGCTCTTTCGTTGCGGTCGATCGGCGCCAGATTGCGAAAAGACATATCTGCTACTAACTTGCCGCTAGCATCATAAGCAAAAAATGGTCGGTAGCGATCGTATTCCAGTTTGGGAGAATTATTTATCACATCATTGCCAATAAAAAAAGCAAGAATTACAATATCAGGATTGTAATCCCACACTTTTTTTCGCAGCATTATCAATTCTTGAGCAGTACCATAACCCTGCACGCCAAAATTGATTACCTCAACATTTTTGCGTCCCTTAACGGCCTGGCAGTTGCCTAACTTTCGTTCCAGTTTCGACCAGAAAGTTTGTTCGACAGGTACGTGAATTGCCTCGGTGAAAGAATCGCCCAAAACCGCCACACGCAAAGTATTTGGAGGCTTTGCTTTTGTGTGTTCCCTATCGCGCAAGCCCTCGCTATTCACCTGCACAAAACTCGCACCTTCCCCATTCCATTCCCCCGACGCACCCGGTTTCAGCTTCCAGCCCAAATTCGGATCGGAAGTGTGAAAACGAGTTGGCGCCGAGTCTACGAAATCTCCTATTTTTGGATAGCCTTCAATCCCCGCAACTCGCAATCCAACTTCACCAATTATCACCCCCATCAATAAACCGCCGAGTGTCAAACCTATATTGACACCCAAATTCTTCAACTTGCTCATTCTTTCAAAACAGGGTGTAAATAAACGGAGCAATCACAGAACCGTGACTCAATACAATCAAAGCTCCCAAAAAGACTAAAGTCACAATTAACGGCAACAGCCAATACTTTTGGCGTTCTCTCATAAACGCCCACAAATCTTTGATAAAGTCTAATGTTGATTCAAACACTTAGAAAGGACGCTCCATACTAACTTTTGTTCTTGCTTTACTTGGGATGCGGTAAGTATCCATTTTCGGATTGAGTTTTCGCCGCATTGCATCTTCGCCGAAAATGTTTTTGATCACTCCCATCGGCCAAATTATCAGGTAAAAAACTATCCCTAGGACGATCGGCGTTTGGATTTTGTGGAGGATAAGTCCAAACCGCATCCACCCGTGATAAATGGGATTCAGCGATTTCGGCGCAACCAATGCTAGCACGATTAGGACTGCGCCGATTGCCCAGGGCAGCCAAAAGGGCAACCAAGGTATAGAATGTCTCCTCAGTAAAGGTATTAACCCAAACAGCACTGCAATCAGCCCGCCAATTAGCAGCCCGAAATCGCGCAGGCCTTTTTTATCGAGTTTTTTAATTTCGTCGCTCATTAGAAATGGGGAATGGGGAATGGGTTATTCGTTATTTGTTATTAGTTAGTTGTTATTGGTTATTCGCACTCTTCTAATAACCAATAACAACTAACTAATAACTAATCTAGTTCAAATTCATTTTTCCAAGCATCATCTTGTTTCCAAGGAATTTGTTCGGACTTGGGAAGCAAGTAATTTTCCAAAACCAGATAGTCCATTTCGGTTCGCATGAAACAGCGGTAAGCATCTTCTGGAGTGCAAACAATGGGTTCGCCTCGGACGTTGAAAGACGTATTTACCACAATTGAACAGCCCGATCGCTCTTCAAAATGGCTGATTAAGTCATAGTACCGAGGATTGGTTTCTTTGTGAACAGTTTGGATGCGAGCCGAGTAATCGACGTGGGTGACAGCCGGAATTTCCGATCGCGGAATGTTGAGCTTTTCAATGCCAAACAACTGCTCTTGTTCCGGAGTCATCGGAATGCGGAGACTGGACTTGACAGGTGCTACCAATAGCATATAAGGGCTAGAATGGTCAATCTCGAAATAATCCGCAACTCGTTCGGCTAAGATTGACGGCGCAAAAGGTCGAAATGATTCCCGATATTTAATTTTCAGGTTCATCACGGACTGCATTTTAGCACTGCGGGGATCGCCAACGATCGATCGACCGCCCAGAGCCCGCGGCCCAAATTCCATCCGCCCCTGGAACCATCCCACCACATTTCCCTGTTCCAAAATCTCAGCCAACTGCGGCATTAATTCGGCATCGTCCAATCGGTGATAGCTGGCTTTGACAGCATCCAAATATTCAAGAATTTCTGCGTCTGTAAACCTCGGGCCCAAATAAGAGCCGCGCATTTGGTCGTGACAAGTTAAATGAGCAACAGACTTCGCCACAGTTGCCACCGCTTGGTTTGCAGTGAGAACTTCAGTCCTCTCCTCAACCGCTGCGTTTGTAGTGACAAGTTCAGTTTTGAGGGATTCTATACTATTTGCTGTCGAGTTCGCGCTCACAGTGCGAGTTTGTTCGCAATACTGGTACCAAATCGCCAAAGCCGCGCCCAAAGCACCGCCAGCATCTCCCGCCGCCGGCTGAATCCAAATATCTTTGAAAATACCTTCCCGCAAGAGTCTGCCGTTAGCAACGCAGTTGAGAGCAACGCCGCCGGCAAGACAAAGATAATCGACATTCAATTCTTTTTTAACTGTTCTGCAAAGCCGCAAAACAACTTCTTCGGTAACAACTTGAATGGAAGCTGCAATGTCCATTTCTCGCTGAGTCAATTTTCCTTCAGCTTGACGCGGCGGCCCTTCAAACAGTTCGTCAAACTTCTTGTTTGTCATGGTTAAGCCAACTGTATAGTTGAAATAATCCATGTTCAAACGGAAAGTTCCGTCATCTTTGAGGTCGATTAAATAGTTGAGAATTTTGTCTACATACTTGGGTTCGCCGTAAGGAGCTAAACCCATGAGTTTGTATTCGCCAGAGTTGACTTTGAAGCCTGTGTAATAGGTGAAAGCTGAATAAAGCAAACCCAAGGAGTGAGGAAAATCGATTTCCCACTGAGGTGTAAGTTCGTTGCCGTCTCCCAACCAAACCGAGGTTGTTGCCCACTCGCCCACGCCGTCGAGGCACAAAACGGCTGCTTTTTGAAACGGGCTGGGAAAAAATGCCGATGCTGCGTGCGATTGGTGGTGTTCGGTAAATAGCAGAGATGGCAGTTTATTCGTTTTGCAGTTTGCTATTGCTGCCAGATCTCTTTTGAGCATGGTTTTGAGGTAAAGCTTTTCTTTGAGCCATATCGGCATGGCGGTTACGAAAGAGCGAAAACCTTGGGGTGCGTAGGCTAAATAAGTTTCGAGAAGGCGCTCGAATTTGACTAAAGGTTTGTCGTAAAAGACTATGCGATCGAGTTCCCGCAAATCTATGTTCGCTTCTTTCAAGCAATAAGCGATCGCATTCTTGGGAAATCTGGCGTCGTGCTTTTTGCGGGAAAATCTTTCTTCCTGCGCTGCGGCTATAATTTCTCCGTCGCGAATTAAGGCTGCGGCGCTGTCGTGATAGTACGCCGAGATTCCAAGTATGTTCATTCGTCTCCTCACAAATCGCAATGCGTTTGTATCTGACTATTTAGAATAGCTATCGATTATAGCTGCTTAAGTGCTGATTGGGAATTGAGTTTTCCGATCGCCTCTAATTTTACCTGGATCGATCCCCGTGCGCCACCCTGGGCCGATCGGCTGTTTGAGAGCATCAAGCTAGCGCCGGCCAATCCTGCGCCCCCAAGCTCTGAAGTAAGTTGCCACCGGGAATTGATAAAATTCACCGATCAACCACAGCACAATGCCTAAATGGGACAAAAAAGCTAAGCCTGTCCAAGCTGCGGGCAGCCACGACAACCGGCTGCCGGGAACCGGGGGAAAATAGTAACTTGAAAGTCCCAGCAAGGTAGTGGGAAGGAAAATTAGACCGATCGCTGCTGCAAAATAGGGCCATCCGAATTCTACGCCTTCGAGGTGGGCTCCTATCCACCGTTTGCCGTTCCAGTGCCATGTTACGGGCGGTTGGCGATCGGCCATTTGGAGCGATTGTCTTTCAACGCTTGCGGTATAAATGTGCTGGCAGAAGTTGCAAGCTAGGGCGTCCATCATCGGCATGGTGGAAATTTGACCGGTGCGGCACACGGGACAGGGATATGTATCTTGAGGGTTGAAAGGTCGGGTTGATTTTTTGAAAGTCAGCATAGATCAGGCTGTTTGTCAAGATATTGAGCGATCTTAACAGAGTACAGAAATTGTGCGTTGGCTGAGTGCGGTTTTTGTATCTAGATTGTTGGTGATGTCAGAGGTTTTTTGACGCTTGCGGGCCCCACGGATTAATGCAGTTTCACGGTGGATGATGCGGATTAATTGCGGTGATTGTTGCTGTACCGAATTCTGGCTCCTGCCCAGTGAAGTTTTTCCCTCAAAGTGCCGTAATAAGAATAGTTTTCCCGCAAAATAATAAACTTGGCTTCGCAGTCTGCCCTGCGCACGTCTACGCGCTGTCCCGGCCAAATTGCAGTCCCCAAAACGCCGTCTGTCCAGAGTTTGGTACTGAGTTCGTAATCTGCTAAAGGCCAAATGCTGACGACTGAACCGGGCGGGAGTACGATCGCCCGACTGGATAAACTCAAAGGGCAAATCGGAGTAACTGCGATCGCGTCCATTCCCGAGTGCATAATCGGCCCGTTGGCAGATGCGGTGTAGCAAGTCGAACCGGTGGGAGTTGCCACAATTAAACCGTCGCCTTGATATTGATCGACTACTTCGCCGTCAACTTCCATTTCTAGAATACAGCTCGGCATTCGATCGGCTGAAGCAGGTTTGATACACATTTCATTGAGTGCCAAAAATCGCTCGCTTTCCGGTTCGAGATTAGTTCTGTTTCCTTCAAAAACTGCCGCCTGCAACATCATCCGCTTCTGCACGGCATACTTGTCTTCCGAAAGTCTGTCCCAAATCTCCTCAGTATTTTGGAAATCCTCAAAAGACTCGGTTAAAAAACCCAGATGTCCCCCCACATTCGCTGCCAAAATCGGGATGCCGTCAGCAGCTAAATTCCGGGCCGCAGCTAGGGCCGTACCGTCGCCGCCCAGCACCACAGCTAAATCAATTGGGCTGTTACTAGAAGCTAAAAACACCGGATACGGGTTATCTTTCGGGCCGCTCGGGCCCATTAAAACGTCACACCCGCGACTTTCTAATTGGCGGGCACACTGTTCTGCCCACCGCTGGCTGAGGGTATCTCTGGCTTTGTGGGCAATAATTACTTGTTTTAGTTGCACAACCTATCGATTTTAGATTTTAGATTTTGGATTTTCGATTGTTAGATTTTAGAGTGAGTTCACAATCTATCGATTTTAGATTTTAGATTTTGGATTTTCGATTGTTAGATTTTAGAGTGAGTTCACAATCTATCGATTTTGGATTTTTGATTCTTAGATTTTAGGCTCAGTGAAAGATCTTAAAATGTTCGATCGCACAAATTGGTTTTGGACATCAGGTTAGATTTTAAACTATTTTTGAGCATTGCGAGGCAGAGGCTGCGGATCTGCGTTACCAGGATTTGCCTGGTAAAAAGAAAGCCGGGAATAAGAAATATTATTATGACTGCATTTCCACATCTTCCTTCTTCCTTGTTCCTGACATCAGTTACATCCGTTACATAATCCGTTGCCGAACTTCCTTCATCCGTCGCTGCGCCTGGATTTGGGCCGCGGCCAGATAATGCTGGAATCTGCCGCGAGTAGGCGAGAAACTGCGATCGCCCCAAAGCGGTTGAGGTGGCTGGGGTCAAAAAAATAGTCGTTGCGGCCAGGCCACCGCTGCGATAAGTCGCGGAAAGCGAAGCCTTTTTGCCGCGAGAGTTGGTTCATTCGCTGCCGGAACTGCTGTTCTGCCCGCAGACGAGTTCCATCTAAGTAGTCGTCGGTGAGGGGCAAATTGACGAAAATCAGGGGAATTTTGCGAGCTTTGGTAAATGCTACAACTGAATTAAAGGCTGTTGCTTGTTTGCCTCCGAGGTTGAAGTTTTCGTAGTCGCGATCGTACTGGCCTGAAACGTAAGCGCGTTCTCGATAATAAGTGTTGGGATTGTAACGGCTAGATATAGGCATGAATCCGTTGGAGTCGATCGAATCTGCCAATTCGCTGACTTGCCTCATTGCTACTGTTGTCGGCTGCCAGACTGGAATCAATTCTGCTTTTTGAGTTGCTGCATTCGCTGCGATCGGTTTTAACTGATATCTTGCAGCATTCTCAGCAACGGGCAAGATGCCCACCCCACGAGACATGAATTTGATTGCGGGGTGGGCATCTTGCCCGCCCCTGAAAGGTCGATCGACAGATGCCCGTGCTCTGCGGAAAGTGTTGTTAGGGCAGGGCTGCGGGAATCTGTAACACTGGGGAATCACATTCGGTTCATCGAACTCCAGTTCGGGGCGAACGCCTGCGGCTAAAAGTTGGCTGCCTTCAGAATCGACGATCGAATTAAAAGTGCGATCGTCCCGGCCGCTGTTAAACCCCCGCACACCATCCGCCCAGACAATCATTTGAGGCAAATGATCCGGCTTCAAAAGCCGCCGCAGTTGAAAGTCAACTACTTGTGCAGTTGCGCCGTTGACTGAAAAGTTAAATACTTTTAAGCCCGGACGGCCATTTTGGGCCAAAGATTGTTTTAGCTGTTTGGGATCGACGCCCTGCAATGCGCGGGAACTGCCGACGATCAAAACGTCAGGCGGCCCGACGGCAGCAACGTAGGATAAGTACAGTTCTAGCTTTTCGTCGAGCAAATCGCTGCTGAAGCTGACTGTACTGGCTTGCGATCCGTTTGCGCCCGCTTGCTGTTGGGAATAAACGAGGTTTTTCATGTACTCGATTACTTTTTTCTCCGCAAACGCGCGTTTGGGACTGCCTGGGGGAACCGCTTGCATCCAGGCAACGGCTTGCACCCACAGGGTGGCTACTTCGTCCCAGTCTTGTTTTGAATTGGCTGATTGAGCTAAATTAGAAGCTTGGGTGGCGAAGTTAACTGACTCCGTGAAGGCATCGTTTTGAGGGCATGAAGCAGCGCTGAGGGATTTTTGGGTTAGATTGGCGTTTTTAGCTAACAGAGACGTTGGCGACTGCGCTAGGACTGGGGATTCGATCGAACCCGATGTCGCTGCGGTGTTGGGCGGCTTCGTTGACGAACATCCCAAAGTTAAGGCTAGCAAGGCGGTTGCGGCGCAGGTACGTTTGAGGATGCTAGCAATGTAGCGGCGAATCATAAAGCTTTCAGCGATCGCGAAACATTACTAGATATTACTAATGATCCGGCGGATCGAGCAATTAGCTAAAACAGATGTTTTAACCATTCAATAAAAATTAAGGCGATCGGGCAATCGCACCTGAGCACCTGCGCTGTTATTGCTTGTCCCATCGGCATTGCAGGCGTTTTCTGCCATGCCAGCCAAGTGTGGATTAGCGCTTTGGGATGATGAGTTAAAGTGTAGCGGTTAAGTCCGGCTTGTTCGATCTCTTGTAAAATTGCTTCTGCTTTCGGATGCAGGGTGTCGCCAGGAGGGATGAGATAGGCGACAAAATCTTCTAACATTCCAGGAAGTTGATTGTTTGGCATCAACCAAACTCCGACGCGAGGCAAGTATGGATCTGAAGGCGCGCAAACCCAGCCTTCGGGAGGGGAAGATTGCGGGATGTCTCGATAGCCGATCGAACTCAGTTTATCTTTAATAGATTGCCACCGCCCACTTAAATTGCGATCGGCATCAACCACAATTCCCAACGTGCGTAAATCCTCTGCTTTCAATCTTTCTGGTAAGCCTTTTAGCAGCGCTTCAACTCCTTCTGTACCTCCTTCTCTACCTTCTTCTTGCGGTACTTCGACGGAAAATGTTTCTGGCAGTTGATATTGCTGGCACAAAGCCCAGATTACGTGTCGGTCATTCTTACCTTCTACCAATAACTGTTGAGGTTTTGATTGAGGAGGTTTTCGTGCTTTTGGCATCAGCGCACCTCGATACTTTGGCGCACTGCAACGGACAATTCATCGGGAGTGTATTCAACTGCACGAATATCCTCACCGCGCCGACTCAAGCGAAATAATTTGCCAACAGAACTATCTTCTGACTGTTCTAAGGCTTCTTGAAATGCGGCTATACAATCCCAACTGTGGGTAGTTGCAAAGACTTGAACGTTCAATCGCTGTGCGGTTTCAAATATCAATCGCCACATATCAGTTTGCGTTTGATAGTAAAGACCTGTATCAATTTCATCAACCAACAAAAACCCATTCTCTGATGAGACGGCTACCATTGCTATACTAAGAATTCGTTGCATACCATCTCCCATACTGCCTAGAGGAATTGGGTGATTCTGTCCTCTAATTTTAATCAAAATACCACTGTTATTAGTGGGATTACTGGTAAAACTAATACGTTCTACATCTGGTTCTAAGAGTTGCATTGCTGCTACTACGCTTTCTTCTTTTGGTGTCAGTGTAATAGCATCCCAAAGCCCAGCCATTTTGTTAAAAGTTATTGCCGTAGTTTTGATTAAATTATAATTATCTTTGCTGGCTCCAACAAGCGACAAAGAGTTATCATTTATCTCTGTTGATTGAACAGAAAGTAAACTACTAATATTAGCAATAGTCGCATCGCGCAGCAGTGAAATTTTGACTTGGGAATTTTGATTGTAGTAAGCAATTAATTCCCATGCTAAAAAGCTTGTTTCTAGTTCTTCAGCTACCGGAATTACCACTTGTTGGTTTGTAGGGGTTGCTTGGATTTTGAGTGAGAGTTGTTCTTCTTTCTGGGATTGAATATAAATACTTCTATCTGGGGTTAGTTGATGTCCGTAAAAAATATGTTCAAATTGATACTTGCTCCGGTTTACTGCTTGACCCGATGCAAGTTTAGTTTTTATGTTGCTCATTTCGCCGCGACTATTTAGTACATCAAACACAGCTTGAATATTCTGTTGTTGGACTAATAAATAAATGGCTTCCAAAAAAGTAGTTTTACCGCTATTGTTCTGACCCACTATCAGATTAACCCTAGCTTGATCGTTGATATGAAAATCTTTAAAACAGCGATAATTTTGGATGGTGAGATCGCGCAACATGGATTCCTCGCATATTAACTATATTCTATCATTTCTCGGTTCAGACTAGAAACCAGTATGGGATTCGATGACGGCTTCGGCTTGCAGGGCGATCGATCTCAATTTATCCAATGTATCCTGGTTCGCACTCTGCCATAACCCCCGCTGACGAGCTTCTAGCAATCTTTCCGCCATATCTCGCAGTGCCCAAGGATTGTTTTCTTGAATAAATGTCTGTACTTTCTCATCAAAAATGTAAGCCTCTGCGATTCCTTCATACATAAAATCCTCTACACAATTTGCCGTAGCATCGTAAGCAAACAAAAAATCAACAGTTGCTGCAATTTCAAAAGCACCTTTATAACCGTGGCGCATCGCACCTTCTATCCATTTCGGATTCACAGCCCTGCTGCGATAAACCCGCGCAATTTCTTCTCTCAATTGCCGCACTTTCGGATTTTCAGGAATTGAATTATCTCCGAAATAGGTTTCAGGATTTTTGCCTTGCAAATTGCGAATTGCGGCAGCCATTCCGCCTTGGAATTGATAATAATCATCGGAATCGAGGATGTCGTGTTCGCGGTTGTCTTGGTTTTGCAGAACTATTTGCATTTGGCCGAGGCGTTTTTCAAATGCTTCGGGTGCAGAACATCCCCATTCACTCTGTTTAACTCCTGCTACATCTCCCGGCAAATTTGAGGAACTAGAGGAGGTATAGGCGTAACTGCTCCAATTAATGTAAGCTTTTGCTAAATCGCTGTCGTCTGTCCAGTTTTGAGCTTCAATTATACCTTGAAGTCCTGCGCCGTAAGCACCGGGTTTTGAGCCAAACACTCGAAATTGCGATCGCCCTTGCGCATCTTCCTGACTCAAACCTGTAGATTCCCAATACTGAATCTCTGTTTTAACTTGTGCTGCTAAAGGGTTGTTTTCTGCCGATTCGTCTAAATCTGCCACCGCTTTTACCGCACTGTCAAA
The DNA here is from genome assembly GCF_036701825.1 of Microcoleus sp. MOSTC5. Taxonomy (NCBI): domain Bacteria; kingdom Bacillati; phylum Cyanobacteriota; class Cyanophyceae; order Oscillatoriales; family Microcoleaceae; genus Microcoleus; species Microcoleus sp. MOSTC5. The sequence continues at coordinate 103,555 of NZ_JAUBRK010000010.1, forward strand.
CAAATCAATTAAATTAAAAAAAGCATCGCGGAAAAAGCCAGAAATTCGCAAAGTAACATCCACGCGCGGCCGTCCCAAAACAGAAACTGGCAAGATTTCAAAATCTACAACCCGGCGCGAAGGGCCATCCCAAACTGGTTGAACTCCTATCAGTGCCAAGGCTTCGGCGATATCGTCTCCCCCCGTTCGCATGGTGGATGTTCCCCAAACTGACAAACCCAAAGTTTTCGGATATTCGCCGTTTTCTTGGGTGTATCTTTCGATTAAAGTTTCAGCAGCAACTCTGCCAACTCTCCAGGCGGTTTCTGTGGGAATGGCGCGGATATCTACTGAGTAAAAATTGCGACCTGTGGGCAATACATCTGGTCTGCCGCGAGTGGGTGCGCCGGATGCACCGCTTGGTATGTGCCGCCCATCTAGTCCGCGCAAAAGGTTGGTAATTTCTTGGTTGGTTTGGAGGAGGGAAGGTAAAAGATAGTTCTTTATCCAGTCTAATTCTTGTTTTGTTGCTTCTCCGATTTGGCTAGTTTTAACCCCAGATGAACGCGGATAAACGCGGATGTTTTCGATTAAATTATCTACTAATTCAGCGGCTTTTTCTTCGAGTTCTGCTGTTAAATCGCCCGCTGTGCGGTGCTGAATAATCGATGTCGGATCGGCCGTTAACGGGTCGAAGTCTAGGTCTAAATCCTTAGCTAGGGCGCGGGTTATGCCCGATCGCCCGTTGGTGGGATGGCGGGCGATCGCAATTATCAAATCTCTCAACTGTCTACCTTCGGGACACTGCCCGAAAATGTGCAATCCGTCGCGGATTTGGGATTCTTTGAGTTCGCAAAGATAGCCGTCTGTGCGGGTAATAAATTCGGTAAATTCCGATTTATTTAGTTGTATTCCTAAGTCTTTGTCTAAGTTTTCTTTGTTGGTGAGGGCGAGAATGCGATCGCGAATCATCGGTAATCTGGACGGATCTAAACTTTGGGCTTCGCAATATTCGTCGATTAAGGTTTCCAACTGCTGCAAAGGCCCGTAGAGTTCGGCGCGAGTCATCGGCGGTGTCAAGTGGTCGATAATCACAGCTTGCGATCGTCTTTTTGCTTGGGAACCTTCCCCCGGATCGTTGACAATGAACGGATAAAAATTCGGCATCGCGCCTAATGCTACTTCTGGATAACATTTGTTAGACAATGCTATACTTTTACCGGGAAGCCATTCTAAATTGCCGTGTTTTCCAGCATGAATTATAGCGTCAATTCCCAATTTTTCTCGCAGCCAGTAATAGTAAGCTAGATAATTATGAGTTGGTTCTAAGTCTGGGGCGTGATAATTTAACGCGGGGTCAAGTTCATATCCGCGCGATGGTTGAATTCCTACAAATACATTACCGAACTGAATCCCTGGAATCGGAAAGTAGGGACACGGCATTGCCGTGTCCCTACCTTGTGTATGACCTTCCGCCGATCCCCATCTTTGACAAATTCCATCCTGTACTTCCTGCGGCAAACTAGCAAAATATTCTTCATATTCGGCCAAATCCAAAGATTGATGAACAGGCCGCAATTCGCGTCCTTCCGGGTCATTTGTTACGCCAGAAGTTAACAGTTCAATTAACTCGTTGCCGCTAGCAGGGATGCTTTCAATTTGATAGCCAGCTTGCTGCATAGCTTTGAGGATTTCGACACAGCTAGCGGGCGTATCTAAGCCGACGCCGTTGGCTAAGCGGGCGTTGCGAGTGGGGTAATTTGCTAGAATTATGGCGATGCGTCTGTTAGCGGCTGGGGTTTGTTTCATTTTCACCCAATTAGCGGTTAAATCTGCTACAAATTGAATGCGATCGCCCGCTGCTACATAGCCTACTACATCTGTTTCTAATCCGCTGTTCCAAGTCTGTACGGCTTTAAAAGAAACAGCCCTAGTAATGATTTTTCCGTCTACTTCCGGCAATGCTACATTCATCGCCACATCGCGGGGCGAAAGTCCCTGAAGTTCCGTTTCCCACTGTTGCAAACCGCCGCCGCTGAAGATTGCTTGCAATACGGGAACGTCTAAGGATTTTAAGCTATTTTGTTCCGGTTCTTGACTGCTGAAACCGGAGATTGCAAAACTTGTGGTGTTGAGCAATAATTGAATTGGTTCTGATTCTTTTGGTTGAAAATATTCCAGCAATTCTATTTGCAAATTGGGTTCCCGCAGAGAAGACACAAAGACGGGAACTGGTACTAAGTTTCGCTCTAATAGAGCTTGACAAAGTGCATCAATGGGTGCTAAATTTCCTGATAAATAATGAGCGCGATAAAATAAAATTCCCACCTTAGCTATAGTTGGTAAATTTAATAAATTATTGGGTAACTTATTTTGTATTGTGGAGCAGGCATCTTGCCTGCTATCTTCTTGTAAGGGCAGGCAAGATGCCTGCCCCACAAGATTTGTCCAATCATAAATTCCGACGCGGGAAACTGTTTGAGGGACGGGCGGATTATAAGCAGTTTTCAAGCAAGTATCGGCGGCAAATTTTAGTGCGTTAACAAAGTTTTGGACTCCGCCTTCTGTGAAATAGCGCCACAGTTGATTGACTGCTGATAGCGATACATTTGAATGGCTGATTAAATCTGGGTCGGGACTGTCTTCTCCCGGCATTACAATCAGTGATGCGTTAGTTTTCTGCACAGTTTCCCGCAGAATTTCTAACCCGTAAGACCAATAAGAACGCCCTCCTAACAGTCTTAAGATTATGACCTCTGCGCGTTCTAAAACTTCCTCGGCATAGGTGTCAATTGTTAGTTGTTGCTGCAACTGAAGCAGGTTTACTGCGCGCACTTTGGGAAATTTTGCCGGCATTTTGGATGCGGCGGCTGCGAGAGTTTGAATGTCGGTGTCAGCAGCACTAATAAATACTATTGGTGCTGGAGTTTGCTGAATAAAAATTACTCCTTCTGCTTGAGGGTTCCAACCTCCGGGTGTGGCGGCGATTTTGTGCATTAATTTTTTTATGTTAATAAATAGTGAGAGAAAATGCGATCGCCTTTACTATAACATGACTTATACATAAATAGAGGCTAGGGCGTGTTTCCCAACCCCGACCTTCCCGCCCAACCGAGAGAGGGCGGGCACGGGGGCACCGCCCCTACATTCGGGGAGAGAACGAGCGTCAAAGTCCCGGAAATCTCAATCTATAAACTGATAAATAAAACTCCCAAAATCATGATTCCGGCCCCTAATAATCTTTCTTTAATATCTTTCTCCTTAAAAATGAAATGACCTAACAATACACCCATTAACACGCTAGTACGCTTAATCGCGATCACTCGCACTACGAAAGTTAATGTCAAAGCTTGCATTTGGAAAATTACTCCAGTAGCATTGATAAACCCCATAGCAGCTAGCATTGGTAGTTGTTTGAGAATTTTGTGCCCTGGATTTGGCGTTTTGTGCAATAAAACTGGCAGTAGCAAAACACTCATGGTACCAAACAAAGAGAATACCCAAAAAATAGGGTAGGAATTTGTAACTCCTATTTTGTCAAAATTTCCGGCAATACTCCAGAGAAATGCGACGATTAACATCAATTTTGGTCCTGGTTCATCCAGCAGTGCTTTGAATGGGGCTAAATATCCTTTAGATTTCTCTTTGATATTTAATAAATAAGAGCCTGCTACGATTAGCAAAATTCCAATATAATCAAAAAACTTGGGATATTCACCGACAATTAACGGTGAAGTTACCAACATGAATAATGGTGTTAAAGCCAGCAGCGGTACTGTCAGGGATAAATCTGATAATTTGAGGGCTTTGATGTAGAGGAGTGCTGTGACAGCGTTGATACTACCTCCGATTAATAGGGCGAGCCAAAATTGAGAGTTTAATGGCGGAATTCCTGTATATAATACCCAGGGAATCAAAAAGATGACTGAAAAAAATGAGAGAGACCAAGCTACAACATATTCGTCACTTTTTTTGAGGTTTTGTTTGCCAAAAACGTCTTTGACGGCTTCAAAGAAAGCGGTCAAGATTCCAAAAATTAACCAAGTCAACCTAAATATGCGCTCCTGACTCGCTCGTCGTTTAGCAAATCCGTTCCAATACCTGTGAGGGTAATATTACCAGCTTCTAGTACGTAACCCCGATCGGCAATTTGCAGTGCTAAACTGGCGTTTTGTTCGACTAAGAGGATTGTAACGCCTGTGGAACGGAGGTTTTGAATGATTGCGAAAATCTCTTTGACGATCGCGGGTGCTAAGCCTAAACTAGGCTCGTCTAATAATAGCAGTTTCGGGCGGCTCATCAGCGCACGGGCGATCGCCAGCATTTGCTGTTCCCCACCGCTGAGGGTTCCTGCTAGCTGGCGGCGTCTTTCTGCTAAGCGCGGAAATATCTCAAATTGGCGCTCTAAATCGGCTTTTACGGCCGCCGAGTCCGATCGAATATATGCCCCTAATTCTAAGTTAGTCAACACCGTTTGCTGCGCCAAAACGCGCCTCCCTTCTGGACTGTGAGCGATTCCCAATTTCACAACTTCGTGAGCTTGACGGCGGGTAATATCGCGCCCGGTATAAATAATTTGTCCTTGGTTTATATTAACTATTTTGGAAATAGCCCTGAGTGTGGTACTTTTTCCCGCACCATTAGCGCCGATGAGACTGACAACCTCCCCCGCATTCACGGTTAAATTAATATTTCGCAGGGCTTGAATCCCTCCGTAATTTACACAAATATTCTTTAGTTCCAAGAGGATATTTTGCGCTGCTTCGGGTGGGGTATGTTGCATTTTGTGTGACTTAATTCTTGATAAAAAAATGTCTTTTTTCCAGTAGTTCGTGAGTCAGTCAGTCCGCGATTCCGCCAGGGGTTTCAACCCCAGGTTCATAGCTGAAGTCCTATGAAGGCGGGCAGATACATTTAGGACTAACTATTATTCTTAGTCCGCGCACCCTCCGGACTTTGTGTGTGCAGACACGATTTCCAATTATGCGGTGACTCAAGATGACATAATTTCAATTTATCTAAGTTTCATCTCCCAAATAAGCCTCAATCACCGCCGGGTCATTTCTCACAACAGCAGGCTCGCCCAAGGCAATAAGCTGACCGAAATGCAAGACGGCAATGCGATCGCACAATCCCATAACTAGCGGTACATGATGCTCGATCAATATTACAGTTAAATTGAATTGTTGGCGCACTTCTCGGATAAATTCGCTTAATTTGTGCTTTTCATTGGGATTCATCCCCGCAGCAGGTTCATCTAACAAGAGTATTTGCGGTTCTAGGGCTAAAGCGCGGGCAATTTCTAAGCGCCTCTGGTCGCCGTAGGGTAAGTTTTTGGCTTGTTCGCCCGCGCGATCGCCCAATCCGACTAAATCCAACAATTCTAAGGCTTTCCGCTGGGTTTTGCGTTCCATTGCGTTTGAGGCTGGCAAGCCGAAAATCCCCGCCAGCACCGACAAAACTGGATTGCCCGATCGACTGTGGATGTGTCGGGCGATCGCCACATTTTCCACAGCAGAAAGTTCCCCAAATAACCGGATATTTTGAAAAGTTCTGGCAATACCTTTATTAGCAATTTGATAAGGCTTCAATTGGGAAATATTTTCATTTTGATAAACCAGAGTGCCACTAGAGGCAGGTATCAGTCCAGTCATTACATTAAATAGAGTGGTCTTGCCAGCGCCGTTAGGGCCGATTAATCCAAAAATTTCGTGTTTTTGAACTGTAAAAGATACATCGTTTACAGCAATTAAACCGCCAAAGCTACGAGTTAATCCTTGTGCTTCTAAGATGGGATTGCTTTTTGAGAGGGGATTGCTGTTTAAAATCACAAAAAACTAGAGAATATCGGCAATCTAATTATGCCTCAGATTGGGATTTAAATAAATAGCATCGCGCTCTCAAATCAATTACTCATTACCAATTACCGCTTATTAATTACCAGGCATCTAGCTGATTCAACGGAAAACCGCTATAATATTTCAATTGCCGTACCGCTTCAATCTCCTCAAGCCGTCTAGCCCGGGTAATCTTATGACGATGTACGTACCGGATTCGCAGCCTTCGCAAACAAAAGTCCTCCCTACGATGTATGATTTACCCAGTGAAGACCCGGAGGAACCCGGTTTGCCTGACGAATTTCACGAATTTCAACCCGAACTGCTGCGTCTAACCTGCCGCCCCGCCAACCATCCGCCAGAACAAATATTTATAGCGACAGACCTCAATCTCTACTACGATTCTAACCATTTCAATTGGTACAAAAGACCTGATTGGTTTGTCGTATTGGGGGCTCCGAGATTTTATCGAGGTGACGAATTGCGCCTCAGCTACGTGATGTGGCAAGAAAATGTCAGTCCTCTGGTAGTAGTGGAACTGGTGTCACCTGGGACTGAAGATGAGGATTTAGGAATCACAGAAGAAACACCAAATAAACCGCCTACTAAGTGGCGAGTTTACGAAGAGATTTTGCAGATTCCTTACTACTTTGTTTTCAGTCGGTACAACAATCAACTGAGAGTATTTCGTTTGATTGGCAATCGTTACCGCGAACAAGTTTTAACCGAGCCGCGCTTCTGGATACCGGAATTAGAATTAGGTATAGGTTTGTGGGAAGGTTGTTATCAAGGTTGTTCGAGGTTGTGGCTGCGTTGGTACGATGTCAGTGGCGATTGGGTTCTGACTCCAGAGGAGTTTGAAAGGCAGCGAGCAGAATTAGAAAGTCAGCGAGCAGAATTAGAAAGTCAGCGAGCAAATCGATTAGCCGATCGCCTCAGAGCAATGGGCATTAATCCAGAGGAGCTGTAAAATTAAATAGCAGCATGAAATGGTGCAAGCTGCAAGCGCTGTCCATAAAAAGTTATTAACTAAAAATAAATTATGCCAGAATCTACCTCATTGCGCGATCGCTACTTAGCCCTAATCGACAAAATTGTCGAAATGACCCTCAAAGGTCAAATTCGCTCTAAAGAACAAGTCTATCAAATGCTGGTGCAAGACATTGGCACCGGTACCGGCGAAATCTTTGAACGCTGTTTCGGCGAACGCCTTGATGCCGCAGAAAATCAACTCAGAAATGAGAAAGACGAAATCAAACAAGCAAAGGCAAATCGTACCCTCCGAGCTCTCAAAACCATCCAAGGAGAATGGGAACGCTGGCAGAAAGATAACCGGGTAGATCGCGAAATTGCATCCTCAATCCAACAAATCCTTACCGCCGAATCTAGCGGCCGCCTCCTGGCATTGTTGCAAGTAATCGATCCCAATAAAGAACATCCGTTAACTCTGGCTCAATTGCAGCAATTGGCAAAATCTCTGCACCAACAAATGCTGCAAACTGCCAATCCCGAAACCGAGCGAGATTTGCAGCAAATCACCGCCGGTATTGCCAAAGGTTTAGAATCTTGGCAGCGGTTGGAACCGGAACTCGTCGGCTGGATTTATCAGCCGCAGCAGCTAGGATTTGCCGGTAGTCCCGAACAAAATGGGCCTTGGGCTTTTTGGGCAAAAAAAGTTAATAGTCCCTTTCCCCAGGATCTTTTGAATACTATTGCGCTGGGTGAATCGGTTGTTCAATTCGCAGCCAAGCAATCGAATTTAGAGTTAGGCGGATTGGTGGAATTAGCGATTATATTGCAGTGCTTGCAGCGGGCGTTAGCGATATGGTTTGACAAGCAAGTTTACGATTCCAAAGTGTCAACAAAAGCTTCAATTTCTACTTACATTACTTTTGCTGTAATTTGGAGTCAGCTAGCTAGTGGGTTTAATAATTCTACCAAGAGCGGGGAACAGTTGGCAAATGCTTGTTTTCAAGTAACTTTGCAAATTTTGCGCGCTTTTTCTCAGCGAGAATATTTTCCGCTTTACGGCGGAATTTTTGCTTCCTTTGATGGTAAAGCTCTGCGCCATACTTTGGATTATTTAGACGAACCGCTGCGGCGAGTTGAAGGCACTCAAGCGAAAGCTCGGATTCTGACGCTTCTGGGTTATTCGATGCAGGCGGCTGGGGCCTACGAGCGATCGATCTTGCTGCACAAGCAAGCGCTGGAAATTGCCCGCATGGAAGGAGACAAAGCTTGCGAAGTTGCCAATCTCAATCACATCAGCCGCAACTATGTTGCTCAAAAAAATTATCAAGAAGCGATTAATTACAGCCAGCGGGCTTTAATTATGGCACGACAAACGGGAGAACGACAAGGCGAGGCAAATGCCCTGGCTAATTTGGGTTACAGCGAAGTGTTTCAAGCGCGGCAGTTGGAGGAGGTGGAACCGGAGGTTTATGAGAGTGCGATCGGTTATTTGGAACAAGGTTTGTTGCTATCGGAAAAATTGGGAGACAGGCAAAGTCAAGCTTTTTGTTCCAGCAGTCTCGGTATCGCTAAAATTGCCCTGGAAAATGCTGAAGGTGCGATCGAATATTTGCTAAAAGGTTGGCAAGCTGCCCAGTTTTCGGGCGACTTGTATTTGCAAGGTCTGAATTTGGCTTACTTGGCTCAAGCTTATTACAGAATCAACGCACTAGAACAAGCGATATTCGCTGGGAGTTTGGCGATGTATACTTTGGAGCAAATTGGGGCGGCGGAGTGGCGCCAATCGGCTGGTTTGCTGATGATTTTGCGGGGTCAAATGGGGGCAGAATCTTTTAAAGAATCTTTGGCTAGAAGTCGAGCAAACATCATTCCGGCGATCGGTGTTGACGGCTACGATTACATCCCGGAGTTGCTGGAAAAATACCAGCAATCTATCTAATATCAAAATCGCTCGGCGGTTTCAATCCCCGGGAATTAGTGTTTTTATGGTGAGATGATGTTTTTATGCACCCCAACCTCCTAATAATTAATGCTCAACTATCACCGGCGTTCCAACTGCGACTTTCTCAAATAAAGCCTGTGCGTCTTTATCAAACATTCTGACGCAGCCGTGAGAAGCCGCCCCGCCGATCGACTCTGGATTCGGAGTACCGTGAAAACCAATCACATTCTTGCCATCCGTCCAAAACCCCATCCACCTACTCCCTAATGGATTGTCCGGCCCAGCAGGAATAAGTTCTCCTGTCCAAGGATTTTGCCAAACTGGATCTTTGATCATTTGGATAACTTTAAAATTGCCTGTAGGAGTTTCCCAGCCGCCTTTTCCGACAGCAACCGGAAAACTGGCTTGCACCTTATCTTGTCGGTAAAGATAGACGCGGCGTTCTCGCAATTTCAGCACTAAACGCACTTCTTCAATTGGAGTTACCGGAGGTTTGGGTTCCTGTGGAATATGCCGAAATGGTTCTCCCAATGGCGGCAATTCTGGTGCTCCGAGATTCGGCAATTTGCGATCGGACTTGACCGACTCCGCTGCGATCGCACTATAACTTGAATTAGGCATCAGTTCGGCAGTCGCCTGCTGCTGTAGGGCGACCGACAGCGCCGCTGCACTCAAGCTCAGCACAATTAGCTGGTTAAATAAAAATTTCCTGTTCACCATTTTTTTGTTCGCTACACTCCTCACCAGCAGTTCCTACAAAGTTCCTATGTAATTATCCGCAAACTGCACCCGCTCACTAAAGTTTTGAGATGGCTTTTTCACTGCCAATGCTACGCATTTTTTAGCTTATATTCCACAACTGATAACTTGTAACTCAATACAAAGCTTAGACAATAATACCAAAAAAACTGGGTTTATATAAGGGGATCAGTGGAGATCTGTGAGAGATTTTCGTGAAAAAACCCGGTTTATGCGTAAATTATGCAAGAAAACGATCAAATTTTACCTCCGACTAATTTGATTTTTTAGCAATGGCCGGCTGGCGATCGAGAATTGAAACTATGGGGCTGCTGCATCCAGGAAGCACAATCTGTCTTTTGGGAGATTTGCCCGCCCAGCAGTAACAGTTAGGTTGGCTTAAAACAACTGCAACGCTCGATCGAACAAACTCAATATATCACGCCAACACTCTAGAGTTGCGAACCGCTGAACTTGTTGTAAACCGGGAACTTATAATGTATAATTTAGTCTTTTAATACTTGTTCGATAATCTTTTTTTGAGATTGTCATAAATTTCCTACTCTGGGGATTAAACTAGATAAGGTCTAGAGGTTGGGACTTTCGCGCAGCGGAAGCAAACCCGACCCTCAATAGCAGTTAATGTGAGGTTTCAATGCGTCTTCAGAAAATCAAATTATTGACAGGTGCAACCCTGTCCGTGCTAATTTCGGCCGTTTCCGTGCATCCTGCGATGGCTAACCCTGCAACTGAAATAGCCCAAACGCAGACCACCACAACAGCAAACACTCGAACCATTATCGGTTTTGTCAAAAGTATTGTCGGCGACGTAGTAACAATTCGCGAAGAAAACGCGCCGTACAGGACTCTCAGGATTCAAAGATGCGTCCTGAGAATTATTGGCCTCGTACCGGGAATGAAAGTCAGAGCCACCGTCGCCGGATCTCAGATACAAAATATCGCGGTGATCCCCGATTATGACGTGGTAGCCACAACGGTTGTTCGTCCCCCAACCCCAGCACCGGCACCGCGTCCGGCCCCAGCACCGGTACCGCGTCCGGCTCCGATTCCGCGTCCGGCTCCGGCTCCGATTCCGGCTCCCCGTCCGATTCCGGCTCCGGCTCCGGCTCCTGTGAGAGGACTTTGGTAGAGCTAGGTTATACCATTTTAGATTTTCGATTAGAGAATTGCGAACGATCAAAAGCAATTCGCAAGCCACCGGATTTATCAGTGGGGTCGCTTTCTTCAATCTAAAATCTAAAATCTAAAATCTAAAATCTATTGACTGATGAAGCTCAAGGTTTGGATCGCGGGCCTACAGTTGCATTCTTTTTTGCAACTGGTATGAGTACGCAAAATTAAGCCACCGCGTGCGCGGTGGCTTCGCTGTTTAATAACAGTTAGAATAATAGAATTGTCCAGCAATTGTTGAGAAATAGCTGCTATGTATTACCTGCGTTTCTTGCTGCTAATTCTGCTGCTGCCGCTGATTGCGTGCGATCGGGCTACAGATGCGATCGCCCCTGCTGTTAGCGGCAACGGCCCCCTGTCGCAAATTCCCTCCCCTGCACCGCTGACAAAGGTTGGGACAAGTCAAATTGTACCGACCAAACCGCTTTCGCCACAGCCAATCCGCATTGTTGCAACTTCTTTGCCGCAGCCTTTCGCCAGCGAAAGCGCCTCGAAATCCCCTCAAGTAGTACCGATTCCCGCATCGCCAGTGCTGCGAGTGCCTCCTGGCTTTGTCGTCAACGTTTTTGCTGAGAATGTAGACGCTCCCCGATGGCTGGCTTTGACGCCCACAGGCGATGTTTTGGTAACAGAAACCCGGCAGAATCGGATTACGCTGCTGCGGGATGGCAACGGCGACGGCGTTGCTGAGGTTCGCAAAACTTTTGCAAGTACCCAAAACGGGTTAAATATTCCCTTTGGCATGGCTTTTGCCGATCGCTATTTTTTCCTCGGAAATACCGATGAAGTCCGCCGATTTCCCTACACAAAAGGGCAGGAACAATTGACAGGTAGCGGTCAAAAAATTGCCGATTTACCGGGCGGCGGCTATAACCAACACTGGACGCGGAATGTTGTCGTTTCCCCAGATAATAGCAAGCTTTTCGTATCAGTTGGATCGCAGTCTAATGCAAATGTCGAACCGCTGCCGAGGGCGTCTGTTCAAGTGATGAATTTGGACGGCAAGAACCCGCAAATTTTTGCTTCCGGTTTGCGAAATCCGGTGGGATTGGATTTTCACCCAAAAACCAATCAACTCTACGCGACAATCAACGAACGCGACGGTTTGGGAGATGATTTGGTGCCGGATTACTTGACAAGAATTCGTCAAGGGGAATTTTACGGCTGGCCTTACGCTTATTTTAAGCCGAATTTGCTCGACCCGCGCCACGTCCGAAACGGTACGAGCGAGCGACCTGATTTAGCGGCTAAAACATTAATGCCGGACGTGCTGTTTCAGGCGCATTCGGCGGCTTTGGGGCTTCAGTTTTACGACGGCAAAACGTTTCCCAAAAGATTCCTGAACGGGGCGTTTGTGGCGTTTCGCGGCAGTTGGAACCGGAACTCTGGAACTGGTTATAAAATTGTGTTTGTACCTTTTAATGCGGCGAACGGACGCCCTCAAGGTTATTATGAGGATTTTCTAACTGGTTTTCTGACAGATCCGTCGGGCCCGAAAACTTGGGGGCGGCCTGTTGGTTTGCTGGTTTTACCTGACGGGAGTTTGCTGTTTACTGAGGAAGCGAATAACCGGATTTATCGGGTGCAGTATCGGGGGTGACGATTGGGCGATCGATAAATTCTTCACCCTCGTATACTTTTTGTTGAATCAAGAATTTATCTTCTTTTCTAATTTCACTATTCAATTTGAGATGCGTTGGGTTGCAGCGGGTTTGGTAGAGAGATTGTCTGCTGTTGGTTGTGATTGCGGCCTAAAACTGCCTCTACAAGCCTCGAATATATCAGAACGATCGAGGTTTTGCGATCGCGCTTTAAAATCCCGAACCGGGTTGTCTAAGAAACTCTGCTTCTTCCGGGGTTGTTTCGCGTCCTAGAATTTGATTGCGGTGGGGAAATCTCCCAAAACGCTCGATTATTTTCAAATGCTGCTGCGCGTATTCAATGAGTGAATCGCTGTCAGGTTCGCCGCTGAGTTGGCGAAATAGTTCCACTGATTTTTGCTGGTTTTCTAAGTTTTCGCTGTGTTGAAAAGGGAGATAAATAAACAATTTTTGTACAGTCAGCAATTCGCGATCGAAGTTGTGATTAACAGCGTATTCGGCGGTGGCTAAAGCTTTGCTGTCTGTGGCGAATGCTTGAGGTGTTCCGCGAAACATATTGCGCGGAAATTGATCGAGCAGTAGAATTAATGCTAGGCAGTTTTCGGGGGAATCTTGCCATGAGTCGAGTTGATCGGAGGCGGCTAGTTCGTAGTGCGACAGAAAGCGCGATCGCACTTCTGCATCAAAATCCGCATTTTTTTCAAACCACTTCTTTTGGACTTTGCCAAACTCAGGAGAGTGCGATCGACCGAACCAAAAATCTAAAACTTCATTCATTACCAATCTAGTTAGCCATTGATTCTTGATGGCAATTTAGGTATCTGTAGTTGCACAAAATCTACTTTATGTGCAACTACAAATCCAGGGATTAATTATTACCAAAGATGACTCCACCCAAACACAGGTACTTGCTTTCCGAGGCGATCGAGGGTCGAGAAAAAAAATTAGATTACAGAGTTTAAGCTTCCAGATTCATCTGTTATCGAGTAAATCTAAAATCTAAAATCTAAAATCTAAAATCGACTGACTTAGGAACCTTTGTTGTCCGGTGCTTCAAGTTACGAACTAGCAAACAGTCTGTCCCAAGTTTTGCCTCCCACAACTCCGTCTACAGGAATATGAGCTTGCCGCTGAAATCTTTTCACTGCATTTTCGGTTGTCGGACCGAAAACGCCATCAATTACGATCGGGTGTGGGGACAAGCCCCGCGCGTTCAACAACTTTTGCAGTTTCTTCACATCGTGCCCTTTCGAGCCGCATTTTAAAATCCTTTTATGGTGTCTCACCTCTGGTCTATGGCAATCATTAGTGTGGCAAACTGCGTCGCCCGCTGCATAGTTGGCTCCATTTGCGCCAGTCAAAACTAATAGACCGAGAATTGCTAGTACAAAATAAAAAGTCTGCGATCCTGCCATACTTTCCCTGTTAAATTTTCAAGCGTTTTTTGCAAGTTTGACGATTGTTTGAGAGTGAGAAACCGGGTTTCTGGGATGGACACATCCAATCTCGACCGGGTTTCTGGCAACAGTCAACCGACATTCTACAATATAAGTGGCTTAACGGCAAAATCTCCGATCGTGCAAGTTAAATTTTGTTGCTCTTGGGTAGCAGCAAAGGTAACAATTACTTCGCAGGCAACTGCAACTGTCAGCATTACCAAGTTTCTAGCCAGCGGGTAATCGCAAACGTCATCATTCGCCGCTGAAGGAACCCGATAGTGTTGGTTCCAAATTATTTCGGAGTAATCGGCAGCTAATCCGACGTGCACGCAAGGAAGGGAGACACTGGCACAGTAATCCTTGACTGCTTGTCGGCCGATACTGTTATCAAAAGTATCGATGACTGTGGCGCTGTTGGCCAGCAGCCGATCGGCATTTGCAGGCGTCAATTCTTTTGAGTGAGCGTCAATGCTGACTCCCAAAGCACGGTAGAGGTTGTTGGCGAGAATTTTGGCTTTGAATGCGCCGATGTCCGATCGATAATAGGGTTGAGTGGAAAGGTTGCGTTCTTCGATGCGATCGCGATCGATGACTTTTAACTGACAAAAGCCCGATCGCGCCAGACTTTCTGTTATATTCGCACCCAAAGCGCCCGCGCCGCACACCGTTACCGGGAAATTTTTTACCAGCGACATCACTGCGGCACTTCTGTAAAGTTGTTCGTGAAAAAATATACTCATGGTAATCAAGAATTATCGATTTTCGACGACTCCAACCAATGAATGCAAGTCGAAGTCTTTGTCCAATCCGCTGAGACAAATGCCCGCACTCATAACTGTCAAATCATTTTTGGCGATCGCAGAAGTGTGGTGTTCTCCACTCCCGCTAGTCCATTCAACCAGCCAATAATTTTCGCGATCGAAAAAATCCCGCAATTCACCGCCGCCCATTTTCAACGCCCGCTGCAAGCGCTTTTCTTCCCGCACTTTCGGATCGAAATCTTTAATATTTTGGGACACCAATCCGTAAACAGTTCGCATTTCTGGCGTCATCCCTTTAAAGCGAACATCTTGAGGCAAAATCAACTTTTTCAAAGCTGCTTTCAATTCCTCAGACGGCAGCGGAGCGGCGCGCCTGTCAATCTCTTCAAACCACAAACAATGACCGTCCCACCGCGCAACAATCGGCTCAAACTGCGAACCTTCAGTTACTAAATGAACTGGTACGGGTTTCGCAACACCAGTGCGCTGTTTAGCATCAGATTCGTTAACAGGATAAGCCAGCCAAGTTTGCCCTTGCAGCACGCAAGCCAACTGCAAGCGAACGGGTACGAGCAGTTGCAAATACTCTGCCACTTGCGGCAAACTCGGCTCCTCAATCACCGCAGCAATTTTCTCATTAATTGGTTCAAAAATAGCCCATCCTTCAAAGTTTCGCGGCTGCGGTTGAAAAGTATAAATCATTGAGCTAACCCTTATCCGCACGCTTCCCCCGCGCACGCAGGGAGCTAGGAATTGGGTATCGAGTAGCTGCCCTTCTTTAGCCGCGAGTTGGCTGAGGATTTTGCGGATATCTGCCACTGAATTGACCTCCGTAATCTTACTTTTTTTTACAGAACACACTTTTAATTTAACTAATATAAATATTTGTAAAGAGTGTTGACAGGAATGAATATCCTAATCTAATATTGAGCGAACCTCCAAATTTAACCTTGTAGATTTCTCAAGTAAATATGCTGCAAAAGCTCTTTTCTAAGTTGGTTGTAGTGACAGCTTTGACACTTCCTCTTTTTGGCTCAGTCCAGGTAGCTAAAGCTCAGGACACCTATGGAGCTACTGCTTATTCTCCGACTTCTGACGCCACTGGTATTAGTTGGGATCATGCTACAGAGAAAGAAGCGCTAAACGCAGCAGTAGCCGTCTGCAATGAACAAAGCGAAGGTGCTAACGACTGCGAACCGCTGACATCTAATAGCAATAATTGTGGAGCGATCGCAGTAGGCAAAGGAGGAGCAGGTGCGGGCTGGGGCGACGATAAAGCAGCAGCAGAAGCTCAAGCTCTCGCCGGTTGCAGCGAACTAGATGGCGGCAACTGTAAAGTCCAACTTTCAGCTTGCAACAACTAATTAAATTGATAAAAATTGAGCCGAGCGGTGTATATTTTCGTTCGTAAAACCGCTTAAAAAATAGGAAATGTAGGGTGCGCATTGCGCACCTTACCAAATACAACTCCGCTAAAAGTTGGGTGCGCATTGCGCGCCTTACAGTGAATCTCCTACTTCGGAAGTAACTGCATCAGGTGGCAGCAAACTTTCTAATCTATCTTTAGACCAGTATTCAGTAGGGTAAGCGAGTGCAATAATATCAGAGACTCGAATCAGCCACGTAACTTGTCCGTAAGCATCGATATTTTCCGCCTGTTCGTGAGGGGGAACTATTACCAAAAGTTCCGCAAACTCCCCGAACAGATTAATCGGGATGCCGCCGAAACTGCTATTATTTGTTTTAATCCAAACTTTGCTGCCTCGATCGAGAGCTTCTTGCAGTCGCTGGCAGAGCAAACTGGGTTTTTTGACCTGGGATTTTTTGGCTTTCGACTTTTTTCCCATAGTTTTAAGAAGTTAAAGTAGTTGTATTGTGGGCTACACCGTGGGTTACACAGTGGGTTGAGATTTAGTACGATCCTCTTCGAGGGCTTCGCTAACGCGGTTTGGTATTTAAACGGACAAAAGGAAAAAGGGCGATCGCCCCGTCGCTACCCCATCACTCTACTCTATAAGAAAGTGCTGTAGTGCGATCGTAATAACAATTTAATCGCAAAACCGCGAAATGACACCAGTTCAAAAAAAATGTGACTCTAGCCAAACTCCAAACCCTTAACTCATCAGTGATTCCCAATCTAAAATCCAAAATCTAAAATCTAAAATGGTATGACCTGCGGTGGCACTGTTACAAAGTCAGTCAACGAGGTCAGTGTTTTTACTGTACCCAAATGCAGTATAATCGGCGGAATCTTCCCCAATCGTTTAAGTAAAACAATGGACTGGCGAAAGCTCATTCATCCAAACCCGAAAGCTTCAACAAGTCAACCAGCAGCGCCAGAAACTCGATTGTCTGTAGAATTCTTGCTGGGCCTCTTTGCTGCGGGATGGACGGAACAGCAGGTGTTAGAAAAATATCCTGCACTCACTTCGGAAAAGTTGCGCGCGGCTTTGGCTGCTGCGGATTCCCAGTTAGTGTCATCCATCGCTAATCCAGAATTACAAGAAATTATTGCTCAAAGTAGAGAATAATTTAAAAAAGGTAAAAAGTTGTCGCTTGAGGATATTGAGGGAGATGTTTGGTAGTAAAGATTGATATTAAATCTCAACTTCCCCTTAAATTTTCTCTAACTCTTTCTCGAAACTCCAACACCGCCTCAAGGGGATCTAGTTGCTCCACATAAGATAACTTTCGCTTGCTTATTGGTTTGGCCGAACATACAACTCTAATTTGAGGATGCGAGAGTAGATTTGCCTAATAATATCCTCAATCTCGTTGCTTTTTTGAGCCAAATCTGCATCAAAAGCACCTTCATGCAAAATTTTGCTCCGAATGTCATAAGCTTCTTCAACCGTAGAAACTGCATCTTTATTTTCAGGAAAATGTTCCTTGACAAGGCGCCTAATCGCTCGAGAAA
This sequence comes from Microcoleus sp. MOSTC5, assembly GCF_036701825.1. NCBI lineage: Bacteria > Bacillati > Cyanobacteriota > Cyanophyceae > Oscillatoriales > Microcoleaceae > Microcoleus > Microcoleus sp. MOSTC5. The sequence continues at coordinate 120,932 of NZ_JAUBRK010000010.1, forward strand.
CTGATTCCTGCTTTAGGCCATTAATCCGACCTATGAGTGACGATTTAATATCGTCGGGAATAGAGGTAGTTTTTAATTGATCGACAAAACTCTTCACTAACTCTTTAAGTTCTGCGTTCTCATAAGCTTCTTGCTGGGCGAGTGGTTCAAGGGAAGAGACCAGTCCAACAAATCGAGCACGCTCAGTAGTTTCGAGTCTGGCAGATGCAAACAGCTCCATTGATACTAAGAGTTTTTCATCAACATCAATAATATTAGCTGAAAATATCTCCTTGACAAGCTGCACCATTCTGCTGCTGTTCATAACCACGGTGAAACTTGCCGTTACCATACATCCACTTCCGCTCTCTTTGGTACGATCGTATACCATACAAGGTCGTGGAGTATGATAATCAAGGCGAAGTGGATGCTTCCTTGATACGGCTGCCCATAGCAGAGCCAATGAGAGCTTTAATCCCTTCTGTTCAGCTTCACCCGCAGTCGCAAATCCTTCCACGTATACATCTAGTTTTTGCGGCTTTTCACTCCCCAACTGGCTCACATCTTGTGATGGTAATATACGGACAATAGACTTATCATCAACTAAAAGGCACGCTTCACCCTGAAAGGGTAATTCATATCCTTTATCCAAGATGATTCCAACCTTTGCTGCGTAGGGGTGACGGTTTGGACTTTCATAAATTATTTGTCTGGGTTCAGGTTTCTTTTTGCTCATTAGGTGTTTGCCAAAATGATAGAGCATTTAAATATTGAGCGCTAGCTGACAGGGTGACAACCCCGTCAGGTCTATGATACCCTAAAAATAAGTAAGGTGCGCAGTGCGCACCCTACAATTTACTTATTATCCCTCTAAATCTTTGATTAATATTGAAGTCAACAACTGCTCCTCCCAAGTTTAGAGTATAGTGGAAGATTGTGATTCGGTCATCAATGGTTTAACTGGCGATCGCTACCTCATTTTCAGTATCATCCTCTTCATTAATGCCAAATTTTTTGCAAATTTCATCGAGTGTCTGAGGTTGAATGACTCTTGCTTTAGCTCTTTTTAATGCTGTAAACAAACGAGTTGCATTGGCAGGCGACCTCAGCAAATAAAGCGTTTCTAGCAAACTTTCTAATTCTGCCTCAGAAATCAAAACCGCATTTTTGCCGTTCGGTCTAGTAATAACTATTACCTCCCCAGTTTCAACAGCGCGATCGCACAGATTTTTAAATTTGCTTCAGCTTCAGTGTATGTAATCTTAGTTGACATCATACTGGAATTCCCAATATTTTTTGCAATTGAGCAAGAAACCCCTAACCCACCCTCACCAATATCAATAGACCTGCACGCGGTAGTAACTTTAACAATGCCCTGTACCCTTGTAACAATACTGGGCTTAATTTGTGAGGTTTTAGCATGACCCCTCATGCCAGCTTAAAAGGCTGGTGCCAACTTAACCCAATTGGCAGGGTTTTGTGCTCGCTTCTATTGGTTTGGCTACCAACTTGCTCAATCAATAAGTTCAGTATTCCAGTTTGCTTGCTGTATTTTAGTATCTAACTCCCGATACTGTCTAGACATTCGATCCATTTGCGTTTGCAGTTCACCAACGTCGATCGTACTGAAAAATTTGACTTCCGATCGAGTATAGCGGTCTTGCCTCAAAGCGCTTGCGTCAACTACAGAATTGTAGATGCCACGCTTAAGCCCGAGAGCATCTCTTTTGGCTAAAGCATCCGATAAAGTCACTCCATCTTCCAGAGTTGTCAGCGAATTAGTTTTGTTAATTTTTTTAATTAAGTCTTCCAGCTCTTGCACCCCAGCATCTATTTCGCTCATCAGTGCTTGGGGATTTTCTGCAGGTTCTTCTCCTTCCTGTACTTTAGCACTTCTTGTCAATCTGGATCGCAGTTGTTCCATTCTTTTTTGACAGTCAGCTCTTAAAATTAAAGCTTCAGCTAGTTTCATAGTGTGTGTCCTTCAGCTCCGTACTAATTGTAACTATATAATAAGTAAGGTGCGCTACGGCGCACCCTACAATTTACTTATCATCCCTCACCGGCAGCGGCGTGTCCAGAACTTCCATCAACAATTCTAGTCGGGAAGGACGACTCAACATCGGCACTAAATTCGGTAAGGAGTAATAATCTCCCGCAAACGTAAAGGTTTCTACCGATACTTTTTTCTCCTTCAATTGCTTCTGAACATATTCGCACCAAGCGCCAACTCGCACAATCACAACATCAGGAATCACCCCCAAACTGCGGCAGTATTTCTGATAAGCATCTGCAAAATAAGGTGCAGTGTTTTCGCCTTCATCTGTTACCATAATGAATTGCTCGACAACCTGCTTTTTAATTCGCATTGCTTCCACTGCGCAACCGCAACTTGTGCCGCCGCCAGCGCGAATGTGCTTGAAAGCGCGTTCCCAGTCTGTCAATTCGCTGCCGTTTGCTTGCACTGGATACGGCATTGTGTCAAAGGCATAAACGAACAGTGCAGCATCGGAAATGCCGGAAATCAAAGCAGCGAGACGCTTCCCGACTTCGATCGCACTTTCCATGCTTCCCGACTTGTCAATCAACAAACCAGTCGCTTTAACAATCTTGCCCCGCTTCTTCACCTGTTCGTTTGTCACCGCTTCCAGCTTCGCCGCCGTTGCTGCGTCGAAGTTTGCGCCCGCGCCCGCAACACTCGCTTTGTAAGCAGAAACCCGATCGCACTTTGCAGCTTCATCCAGCTTCGAGTCAATCAACTGCTTGACTTCCGCGTGATCCATCGCGCCGCGCGACTGAATCGATTTCAAATTGTTGATGACTTCCTGCGGCGACATCGAGTTAATCAGCGCGGCCAAAACCGTTGGCGTTAGCTGTCTGATCGCACCAACTGCGATCGTGTACGGAATCTTGTACTCCACAATCAAATTCGCCTGTTCCGCAGGTGTCGCCGCCTTTGCTAACTGCTTCAAAACGAATGCCAGAGAGTCTTCCGGCGGATTGTCTTTAAACAGAATAGCGTTAGCGCGATCGCTCGGCTTGACGTGCAGCGTTGCGTACAAATGCTTCATCGCCTTGCGGTTGCGGATGGCGGCACGATCGAAAAACTGTGCATTCTTTTCCCGCGATTTCAGATAGCGAGTGACAGCAGTACGCGCGCTGCGGGGCACCTTATTCTGGTGCTGCTTCATAAAGTCCACAATCCGCGAAACCTCGTAGGGAGGGAACTCTTGCAGCATCATAAAACCGGCATCTCGGTGTTCCGTCAGCGCCGAAGTTAGCAAGTTTCCGGCAAAAACTTCCTTGTGATCGCGCACGTCGCCGTGACGCTGATACCACACTGCTAAATGACCGTAAAAAATTGGGTCTAATTCGATAATTAACTTGTGAATTTCTGCTACTTTTTCTAATAGACGGTGAGGAGTGGTGAGCAGACTGTTGAGCATTTCCAAACGTAAATCCCGCTCGGCTGCATTCATATTCATTGTACAATCTCCCATTTTGATTGTTAACTAATATTTTGTGCTTATCGCCTCATTCCGCGATGGATTGAAATCCCTGGCTGTTTCGGATTCGAGGGGCTTCAAATCGGGTTCAACCCAGCTATTTCTGGCTTCCCAGGACATCAGGCGATCGCGGGTGTAATAGCGAAATGGTAAAGTGCAATCGGCATATTTTGCAATTAAACCGTTAGCCAGATGTACGATCGAGCGATTGTGACTTTCATCGGCGAGATATCGGCCAACATTTCGCACCCAAAATAGCGTTACCGTTTCGTGATACCCGCTGTTTTGTGTGGTTTCAATTCCTTGAACCGAGTTGTAACGTTTAATGCCATTGCGAATCGCATTGATTGCTTCTTGCTCGGAGTCATAAAACAGATACCACAGAGCAACCGTTAAATGCGCTTCGTGCGTCCATTGACTTCGCGGCAAGCTGCATTCTTGGAAAGCATGAATCAGACTGTCTATCTCCTTGGGCGATCGGTAAATTATAGTTGTAGTTTTCATAATTTAATTCTCCTTCCTCACCACTTTCACATCTTTCGTTTGCAGTCAGGACTTCAGTCCTTAGTTTTAGCTAGTTGTTCCATAATTAACTTAATTTGTTTTTTGTTGCACTGACGTTTGCTCGCAACGTACTTCTCCCGGTTCACAGAAGATTTATTTGTGTTTATTGCCAAGGGTTCAATATCTGCTAGCTCGAACGCATACCACAAATCATCTATTTTGCGATAATGATGATAAGCATCTACGAATACAAAATCATCTGGCTTTTTTTTAGGTACTTTCGGAATTCTCTTAGCTAAACAAAGAATTCCAGTCTCAGGATGGATATAAAGTTGCTTGTACCAATAACCAAGAGGAATATCTGTACCATAAAATCCACGTTTTTTTCGATAAGGAACCCCATCAATTAACACAGCATTCCGTTCCACATAGCCCCATACGTGAGAGAGAATATGTTGGCCGGATAAAGTAGTGATATCGAGAATTTGACACAGTTTGCTGTAAACATCATCCCAATACTGACCTACATGAGATTGCAGCCATTGGTACAGCGGGCCCAGACAATCGGAAAACCATTTTGTCTTGTTTCTAGGCTTAATTAAGTAGGGGCTAAGCAGTCCATCTGTAGTAGCTTCTTCAGTTAGTTTTACCAGAGATGTTTTTTGCCCTTTTACCTTTCTTGAGCTGATTCTCAACCCTCCACGAGGCCGCTCAATGACATTTTCAGCTAAGCGATGTTCGCTCATAAGTCAACTTTGCCTAAGATACTAAATTAGCGTTAAAAATTCATTGCGTACTCGGTTAAAACAGATCAATAGTCAAACAAAGTCTCTCTCTAAGAGACTAAGAAAGGAGATATTGAAACCTGATTTGATATGAGATGTTCCGCGCAAGTTAGCAAAGCGTTTTGACAGGCCGAACGCTCTACCCCTGAGCTACAGTCCCTTTTAAGGGACTGGCAGGATTTGAACCTGCGACAAATCGGATGGATTGTGTGTATTCGCTTCATTTGTGAGGGCGCGGAACAAGATTTTTAAACATCGAGACTAATTGCTAAATCATGGTGACTATTTATAATAGTGAAAATCACTTCGCGCAAGTCAAGAAAGCCGTTGTTCATACGCAGGAGTTGAACCCGCGACCTTTTCCTTAAGAGGGAATTGCTCTACCATGAGCTAGTATGTAAGCTTCCTCAGTTAGGACGCGAAGTGTTTTTTCACTACCTGACAGATACCCCGCACAAGTCGCTAAAGCTATTGACATTATGTGCTCTATCCGTTGAGCTACATCCCCGAGGCGGGGATGATAGGAGTCGAACCTATTACCTTTGGTTTAGAAGACCAAAAAGTGTGTAAGCTTCAACTGTTGGGGTGCGGTGTAGCTGTTTTTCAACTCTAAAAAATTCAGGTATAAGAGGCAGCGCACAAGTCAGAGAAGCTTTGTTTTTTTTGCGCCTCGCGGCGAGGTAGGAATCGAACCTACTATTCGATGTTTAGTCGAACGTTGCCAGTTTGTAAGCTTCTTTAGTTGGGGTGCGCCCCCTAATAGCTGATGAAATTTTTGTTCCGCGCAAGTATAAAAAGCTTTGGACAGTTTCTAGTGTGTCTACCATTCCACCATAAAAGCCGAAGCCTTCAGCGGGACTCGAACCCGCAATCTTTTCAGAGCTAGAACCCTAATGTGTGTAGGCTTCTCGAATTGGGGCGCGGAATCAAAGTGAATTTCTAGCCGTAAACGGCTTCTGGGCGGACAATTAAATCGCCGCTGGGACGCCGATCGAGCACGTAAGACTCGAAGCGATCGCCCTTGACATCAAAATGGTTGGCCAGACGTTCTTTAATAGCTCGATCGCTCATTCCTGCCGCGATCCCCACTTGGTTTTCTGCCAAGTCATAGGAACGTCCTTCAAAACGAATGTGAACCATTACCGATACCTCCTAGAGCAATTTTGGATTTGGGATTGGTAGCTTATCTGCTCTCGACTTTGGCTTTTTGTGAGATTTAGCAAATTGCCAGTATCGGTAAAGATTCACGAAATATGATAATCTTTACTAAAATAAGCGCCGTTCTAAATGATAAGCTTGTTTGATTTTGCGGAGTTCCTCAGCCTTTTTGGTTGATTGAAATCTGGCAGAGCTTGTCTGTTCTGAATCCGCATGAAATTCGTTGAAATTAGACTGATTTCGTACAACATCTGACTCGGGGCGAGTCAGTTTGTAACCGAACAGTTTCGTATAAAGTAACAACATGACAATCGAGTCTGTATTGCAAGACTTTCAAATTGATGTTTCTTGAAATTTTGAGCAATATTTAGTTGTCAACGTTCAGAATTTGCACGAAAAATACAGGTTTTTGCTTGTCCTGCGCTTTCCATATTTACATACTACAAACATACTACACAGGTGTCAAGGGGGTAGCAAAAGTTTTTTAGATAAAACTTACACGAGTGGCGAGAAACCAGGTTTTTTCCGGAAAATGTTTCGTTGCTACCCGCAGATCAGGTAAAAAACCGGGTTTCTTGGGTCAAAGCGCGATCGCGAACTGTAACATGGGTTAAACATCCTTAACATAGGAAATGCTGTTGCGAATATTGTGGAAGCCAGCAGACTCGTAAAGACGCAATGCACCTGAGGAATTTTCAGCATCGACGCCGAGAATAGCAGTAGCCACACCGGCAGCTTTCAGTCGATGCAAACCAGCGAGCAACATCGCTCGTCCCAATCCCATTTTGCGGAAGCCGCGCCTAGTGCCGAGACAAGCAATCCAGCCTTCATTGCGCCCGGTACGATCGCACTCTTCCACACTAATCTCGCAGTAACAAAAACTGACAAATGTGCCGTCATCAGCAACAGCAATCAAGTCTAAATCATTTCTGTAATCGGGTTTAGCTAACTTGTGCTTAAATTTATCCACTGTTAAATCGTGATGATTCCAGTGATCGATAAATGACTGGTTGAACATTTCTACCCAAGCTGCCGCCTCCTGTTCGCCGGGGAACTGACGCAGGGCGAAACCTTCGAGAAAGTGCGGTTCTGGGATCGGTTCAGAGAGCGATCGCGCCATTCGGTAAAAATAGCGATCGACCTTAAAACCGCAACTTGCCAGCACAGAAATGCGATCGCCATCCTCAGCGCGCGCGTAGGTTCGCAGCTTCACGCGCCCGCCCCGCATCGCAGACACCTCGCGCATTCGCACTTCACCCCAGGCGATCGCCGCTGCTTCCACATCACCTCCGCGCGCGTCTGGGTGGACGCGAAACCACAGCCAACCGTCAATTACTTCGCCCGGTTCAGAAACCGACAACTGAGCAAAACCGATTAATTTTCCCTCCGCATCTTCCCAAAGGCGGATATCGCGGGCTTTGTCTAGGGATGGCGCGTTAAATTCTTGTTGCAATTCCGAGATGGAAGTACCTTCATCGAGCCGATCGACTTCTTCGCAAGTATTGATTAAATGTGCGATCGCCTCTAAATCGCGATCGCCCGAATAGCAGCGCGCCGAGAGATTTGCCATCATAGCTAATCACCATTTCCTGTTGTTATTCAGTTTAAAAATAGCTTGGGCGATCGCACTTTTATCGATCGACAGATCGGATCTGTCGATCGACATTAAAAATCCCACAACGCAAATACCCAGACGCATCCAACCTCTACAGCAGTTGATTGCACTCGTGAGTTTCGATAAATTTGGTTTCAGGATTTGGGATGGGAGTAGAAGGACTTGAACCTTCGACCTTGAGATTAAGAGTCACCTGCTCTAACCAACTGAGCTATACTCCCGCATCTAGGCTACTATAACACAACTGTTCTGAAAATTCAACTATTTTTGTATAAATTTGTGGCGATCGCCCGGGGTCAATATTTAACGCAAGTGCGATCGCGCCATTACAACCTCAAGTAACTTAAGTAGCGGCTTTCGTTTATTCGCTGCAATGCGGTGTTATGGCGCTGTACTGCGCTACTTCTGATGCTGTGCCATTTGCTGGCGAATTGCTGTCTGAATTTTGACATCGAAGTCTGGATCGTCAACTGTTGTAATGACTCTCGGCGATCGTTCCCGACGTTTTGCTAGATAAGCTTGAAAAGCAGCTCGATCGTCTCGGTGGTCAAGAAAGTACCGCCTTAACTCTCGGTAAGACATTGCACTGTAGTTAATTTGACTCATTACAGCACCTCCCCATTCGGCGTAATTTCCAACTCGATTTCCTCGTTATTTCCTGCCAAGATGAATAAATTTTGAGTGCGATCGTCAATGCAAATGAGGTGAATGGGCTGAAACATTAAATACGTCAACTGGTAGCCAATTCGATACAAACCCCTCTATTGTGCGTTGGTAGGCATTTAACCCCTGTTAGTTAAATCATATTTTTTCAGTATACAATTTATTCTACCGATCGCCTATGCTCAACATTATAAAATAATGAGTCTTTCCGATCCTACCTTATCTGCCCCAGAGTTGTGCAAAACGTTCGGCAGACCATCCAACCAAGTCTGATACTTGCCCATCTCCAATCTCGACAATTCGCTTGACTCCATCTTGGCGCTCTACTGCATCCACACTGAAAAATTTGCTGTAAATTCTGGCAGCACATTCCCTCACAATATCAGGGATTTCTTCGCCCTCACAAGCAGCAAATAGTTTGCCGCGTACAGCGAAGTAACGCTTCTCTGATTCTACAACAAAATCCTCGACAAGTCGCACACAAATCCCACCTTCTATGGTTCCTCGGAACTTTTGCATTTCGGCAACGATCGCTCTAATTTCTGATGGGTGTTCAATAATTGAACCGCCTGAGGTTTTGAGAGACTTAACGTAATCTTTGATAAAAAACCTTTCCCAGCCTAATGTTCTCAATTCGCTTTCCAAATCATCATCAATGGTGTAAAACTTAGTTGCTGGGGTTAAATCGGCGATCGCAGGATACCAATTTGGCAGATAGTGCGTTAATAAATACTCAGCTTGGGAGGTAAAGGGAAAAGCTCCTGCGCTCTCTACAGCATTAACCAACAGTTCGTAGTCCGAGGGTGAAAGCATCCAACCTCTGTAAACTACTTCTGAGTTTGGGGGAAGCGGCGGGCTGATTTTAGGTGAATTGTCCCCCAAGGATTCTAAGCAGATAGCCGCAGTGTTGAATCCTGCTTTATTAAGCGATGCAGCTTGCTCAATGTACATCTCATCAACCTGTTTTGGATTGAAGTAATCGCTAGGAAAAAGAAATATCATGACAGCTTTATTTTTGGTACATAGCAGAACAATAATATGAGTAATTGTACATAAAAAATAATCAGTAAGGTGGACTTTTGCCCACCCTACTGATTCTAATTGGTTCCGGAAGCGTCTACTTGAGAATGTGGGAGACGACACCGGCGCCGACAGTGCGATTACCTTCGCGGATGGCAAAACGCATATTTTGTTCGATCGCGATCGGCTGCAACAACTTCACAGTCATATTAACCCGATCGCCCGGAACTACCATGTTGATCGCGCTGCCGTCATCAGTGGTAAAAGATGCGATCGTACCTGTAACATCCGTTGTCCGCACGAAGAATTGAGGGCGATATCCCGCAAAGAAAGGAGTGCGGCGGCCGCCTTCTTTTTCAGACAGCACGTAAACCTCAGAATCGAATTCAGTGTGAGGTTGAATTGAACCGGGTTTAGCAAGCACCATCCCCCGCTCAATTTCGTCTTTTTGGATGCCGCGAAGCAACAAACCGACATTATCTCCAGCCATTCCTTCATCCAGAATTTGCTGGAACATTTCAACACCGATCACAGTTATCGTGCGAGTGTTTTGGATTCCCACCAATTCCACAGTATCGCCGACTTTGATTTTACCCCGCTCGATTTTGCCCGTGGCGACAGTTCCCCGACCTTTGATCGAGAACACATCTTCCACAGCCATCAGGAAAGGTTTGTCAATATCGCGATCGGGCGTAGAAATCCAGTCATCTACCGCATCCATCAAATTGTAAATGCCATCAACCCACTCATCCTCGCCGCGATGTATTTTCGGATTAGCAGTCATCTTTTCGAGCGCTTTCAGTGCCGAACCTGCGACAATTGGAATATCATCGCCCGGGAAACCGTAAGAACTGAGAAGTTCGCGAATTTCTAACTCGACTAACTCCAAAATTTCCGCATCGTCCACCATATCTTTCTTGTTTAAAAAGACAACCAACTTCGGCACTCCCACTTGCCGTGCTAACAAGATATGTTCGCGAGTTTGAGGCATCGACCCATCGGCGGCCGACACGACGAGGATTGCACCATCCATTTGAGCGGCACCCACGATCATGTTTTTCACGTAATCAGCGTGACCCGGACAATCAACGTGAGCGTAATGGCGATCGCCAGTTTCATACTCAACGTGAGCCGTATTAATCGTGATTCCCCGCTGTTTTTCTTCCGGTGCAGCATCGATTTCATCGTATTTTTTAGCCTTGGCCCGACCCTGTGCAGCCAGCGTCATTGTAATCGCCGCTGTTAGGGTTGTTTTGCCGTGGTCAACGTGACCGATCGTACCGACATTGACGTGGGGTTTGTTCCGTTCAAATTTGGTGCGTGACATTACATTTGATTCTTCTCTAAGAGTTGTTTTTGGTTTTTAATCATGAGTTTTTAGTCCTTAGCCTGTTATTGATGACTAATGACTAATGACTAATGATTAAAAAGGAAAGTGGAGGAGTCGAACCTCTACAGCTTTCGCTCTACGCTGGTATTCCCAACCAGTTGCTGTCCGCACAGCCGCACTTTCCAAGTTTTTGATTTTTAACCGCAGATAATTGCAGATAACGCAGATGAACGCAGATAAACGCAGCAGAGCCGCAACAATCTACCCTTCCATCTAAAATCTAAAATCTCACAGATATCCCTCAATCTAAAATCTAAAATCTAAAATCTAAAATCGATTGAGTGGGTGGTATAGGAGTTGAACCTATCTGGTACCGGTTAAAAGCCGGGTGCATAACCGCTTTGCTAACCACCCATAAAAATTCAGCTTTTGTGTAAGTGGTATAAAATCACTTTGTAGTAAGGACTTCACTCGTTTCTTGCTCGCCGCAATTGCAACGAATAAAGTCCTGATTGCTAATGTTTCACTCGATAATGAAGCAACATGAAACCGTTGCTATAAATTTTGCGATCGCCAAGTTCCAAATTGGTCGGCTCGATTGAACCGGAAAAAAGAGGAATTCCCGATCCGATAACTAGCGGATTCAACTTTACAATCATCTCGTCAATCTCAGAAAAAAGAGTTGCCGCTAAAGCGCCACCACCGCCGAGCCAGATGTCTTTACCCGTTTCTTTTTTCAATTCCTTAACTACTGCGACAGGATTGTCCCAAACAAGTTCTATATTCTCATCGGGACTGGCTTTCATAGTGCGCGAAAAGACATACTGTTTCAAGGTAGGATAAGGATTAGTTACACCAACATTTAGCCCTACCTCATAGGTTTTCCGTCCCATCAAAACAGCATCAAACTGCTTGTTCTCTGCACGAATGCCTCGTGCTTGCTGAAAGTGAGCCGGAAAAGTTTCAGGAAAGGAATCGAACAAATCTGCGAAATGCTCTCCTTCCATAGGAAAACAATCAAATGAGCCATCTTCGCGAGCAATAAACCCGTCAACGGTGGAAGCAACGTAATATTTTAGTTTTCTCATGTTTAACCTCGATTTTGTTAAAATGAAAGACAATAATATGGAGAGGACGGGACTCGAACCCGCATCGATCGACAGCAACTTTCAGGAAACGCGCTTCCTTACTGCCCGCAAGCAGACGGGAACTGCCCCCATCTCGGACTGTTAATTCCTTTCAGTGCTTCTGCAACCCGCTGCCAGTTTGCGTTTTCAGGGAACGTCGCGAAGCAACTTTTTACCCTACTCAACAAACCCGATCGTCCTTTTGGGAGCCGCTTTTCCAAAGTTTTTACGGTGCCATTCCACTTAGGCGACCTCCCCATAATTTTTCTTACTCTAGTACGATCGCAAATCAGGACAACTGTTTTCGCTCCAGAATGTAAGGCAACAGTTTGGCGATATTTCTAGCATCATCTATGCCTCGGTGATGAGTTCCTTCTAGCGGTAAACCCGCGAGTTGCAGAGCTTTCGCCATGCCATACCGTTTTCGCAAACCTTGCTTTTCTGTAAACAATTGTTTGAGATTGACATGAGGATAAGCAATGGGAAAAGGTACTTTGTGAAAATTGCTGTCTTGTTCAAATTGTTTGCGATCGAAATCACCCCAAGAAGCAAACACGCCGTTTGAGTAACCAGACAGCCATTTTTTCAAAAGTGCGATCGCCTCCGGGTAAGTGGGAGCTTCCTCGACTTGTGCCTGAGAAATAGATGTTAGCAATTTGCAGAATTCAGTCAGCATAGGATGGCGAACTGGCTTAATAAAGCTTTGAAACTCATCAATAATAGTTAGCGTTTCTGCTTCAAGCATAACGGCTCCAATCTCAATAATCTCCATCTCACTCTGTTTGATAGTTCTTTGTTTGTCACAGCAGGTCGCTTCAAGGTCAAGCACTAGATAGTAATTGTAATCTTTTAAATTCATATTTAACCTTTATTTTTATCCGGTGAAATCACAACAAGTTCACCTAGACTTATTATAAACCAATCCATCCACCGAGGAGGTACTGCCCCTCCTATCGCCGCGTTATCAGCACGGTGTCTCGCTTTTCGACTTCCGGTGGTTAATTAAAAGGAAGATGAAGGAATCGAACCCTTACAGTTAACTGTACCCCAGTTTTCAAGACTGGTTGCCAACCATTTAGCGGCATCTTCCAAGGGGTGTCTGACGGGAATTGAACCCGCTATTACTGGTTCCACAAACCAGCGCCGCTACCGATTTGGCTTCAGACACCGCAGTGGAATCAAGGAGAATCGAACTCCTAACCTCTTGCGTGCAAAGCAAGCGCTCTACCAATTGAGCTATGACCCCGCGTCAAAGATTCACTTGTTGAGTAAATCTAAAATCTAAAATCTAAAATCTAAAATCGAATGACCCCGCGTCAAAGATTCACCTGTGGAGTAAATCTAAAATCTAAAATCTAAAATCTAAAATCGAATCACCTCGCGTCAAAGATTCACCTCTGGAGTAAATCTAAAATCTAAAATCTAAAATCTAAAATTGGTGTGGTGGATTGCGATCGGATTTGAACCGATATCTTTCTAACAGCCAGTTAGATGCTTTACCAATTAAGCTACGAACCCCAGACAGCAGCAGCGGTAGGACTTGAACCCACAACATTCGAGGTAGAAGCTCGACACTCTATCCAGTTGAGTTACGCTCCCATGTTTTTTGTTAATGCGCGATTCCCTACGGGATAGCTGCGCTTCACGCACTTTCCGTGCAAGTTACTAGAGCATTGCGTTTTATCAGTTACTAGAGGAACTCCGCCGATGAGTTATTACACACTCTTTAAAGGATGGCTACCTTTAAGCCAACCTGCCGGGTTCAATGCACTCCTCGTTCTCAAACGCCCGCTGATTTTGACAGCGTTACCTTTCCTCTCGTACTAAAGTATGTAGGCTCCAAAAATTGGGACACGCAAAGGGCGATCGCTCTTAATATAAAAAATTATCCATTCAATGGAATCAACCTCCTTAAATTAAAGTAAAAACAACGAGAGTGGCAGGACTTGAACCCACAACATCCGCGTCCGAAGCGCGGCGCTCTATCCATTGAGCTACACTCCCATATTGGTAGTCCTGACAGGATTTGAACCTGCAACATCTTGCTTGTAAGGCAAACGCTCTACCGTTGAGCTACAGGACTACAAAAGCGGATGATGGGACTCGAACCCATGCGCTGAGAATGGCATACTCAGATGCTAGCCTTTACATCACACCCGCAAACCGATTTGAGATTTGAGATTTTGGATTGAACTGAGATGTTGCACCCTTGTGAATAAGCCTTTTGAACGCGCTCTCCGGCCCGTTCCACAAGAAAATCTACTCTTTGTGGAACAGGCATCTTGCCTGTTCTTGAGAATGGTGCAAGATGTGAGATTAAAAAACTTCTTGTTTGCCCAAGCGGATAACGAGGCTCGAACTCGTGCCTAGAGTTTGGAAGACTCGAATGCTACCGTTACACCATATCCGCAATTGTGGGGCTGGTGATAGGAATTGAACCTACAACCGACTGATTACAAATCAGTTGCTCTGCCTAATTGAGCTACACCAGCACGCCAAGCCGATGGCGAGATTTGAACTCGCAAGAAAGCTTTACAAGAGCCTTATGTTGCCAATTACATCACACCTGCATTTTTGGTAGCGGGGGCAGGAGTTGAACCTGCTATTAAGAGGCTTATGAGACCTCCAAGCCTACCCAGGCTACTTCACCCGCGATGTCACCAAATACCCCTGACTGGCATCGAACCAGCACTAACTAGATCCTAAATCTAGCGCCTCTACCAATTGGGCTACAGGGGCAAAACCGATTTGAGATTTGAGATTTGAGATTTGAGATTGAATAAAACCTTATACCCCTGACAGGCCTCGAACCTGCAAAAAACACTCGTTCTGAGCGAGTGATGTTTTCCAATTACATCACAGGGGTAAAGTCGGGATGGTTGGATTTGAACCAACGACTCCATGCTCCCAAAGCATGGCTTCTGGCCGCTGAATTACATCCCGTTCATGCTCCTAGTGAGACTCGAACTCACACTCAAAATAAAACAGATTTTAAGTCTGCCGCGTCTGCCAATTCCGCCATAGGAGCAAGTAGAAACTTAGTTAAAAATTTGGTACTCCTGGTGAGATTTGAACTCACACAACACAATTTTTGAAACTGCGGCCTCTGCCAATTGGGCTACAGGAGTGTAATTGATCTGCTTTGGTAATAGCAGAACTGGGAAGGCAGGGATCGAACCTGCATTTTTCCGCTTTCAAAGAGCGGTGCCATACCGATTAGGCGACTTCCCAATAATTGGGTGCCGGGGTAGGCTTTGAACCTACATAAACTCCTATTTCAGAGATAGGCGACTTTACCAATTTGTCTACCCGGCAATTTAAAAAATGGCTGCCCCAGTAGGACTCGAACCTACAACCTAGCGGTTAACAACCGCTTGCTCTACCATTGAGCTATAAGGCAACGCAATCCCCCAAGTCAGTATCGAACTGACGACCTCTTGTTCTTCACACAAGCACTCTACCAACTGAGCTATCGGGGGAAATTTCAACGGAGAGGACAGGATTTGAACCTGCGTCGGTTTGATCCGATTCTGTTTAGCAAACAGGTGCCTTAAGCCTCTCGGCCACCTCTCCTCAGCGAGCGAGAACGGAGGGATTTGAACCCTCAATCTTCAGTTTTATTAACTGAGATGTTATCCGGCTACACCACGTTCTCAAAATTGCAACTGCGGATTAAATGCAGTTACAAATGGGTCGGGCTGGAATTGAACCAGCAACGCTTTAAGCTACTGTTTTACAGACAGCTACCCACGCCAATAGGAGGGCCGACCCAGTTTGGAAGTGCTGACGGGAGTTGAACCCGCAATCACTTGGGTGAAAACCAAGCGGCTTAAACCATTTGCCTACAGCACTATAAATTGGCACAGGAACTGAGATTTGAACTCAGAATGCTGGTTTTGGAGACCAGAGTGTTGCCAGTTACACCATCCCTGCTTGTGGTGGCAGCGGCGGGATTTGTAGCTTGCTTCCGCGAAGCGGTACCCGCATTGACCAAGGTATGAACTTGGCGCTTTACGATTAAGCTACGCTGCAATGTCACTTTCGTTTCGTTCCTTTTCAAAGTTAAAAAAATCAATTAAAAGACTGTTAGTTTAATCTTTTAATTTCTAATTTTTAACTTCTGATTGGGAACAGAGGTTAGGGCGGGATTTGAACCCGCGAAATTCGGTTTTGCAGACCGACGCCTTCAACCACTCGGCCACCTAACCTGGGAGTCCCGACGAGGTTTGCACTCGCAATCTTCTCCTTGAGGGGGAGACGGCTTGACTTTTGCCTACGGGACTTTGACCCCCGCCGAAAAACGGATACTTGCTTTCCGACAGGAGGTGTGGATTTTAGACCAAAGTTCCAATTCACAGATTCTTCTCCTGTGGAGTAAATCTAAAATCTAAAATCTAAAATCTAAAATCGACTGACGGGAGTAACGAGACTTGAACTCGCAACCTTTCGCTCGACAGGCGACTGCTCTGACCAGTTGAGCTATACCCCCGCGAAAATGAACAATATTCTGTCCTTGAATTATTCAAGTTGGGACGGGGTGGCGGTTGATTCCGCGTACTACAACCCGATCGGGCTATTGTTGCCGGAGTCTACACCGCCGATGTCCACAATTATGTGACACGATTAACTTCCTATTCTGTTTTCAAGGTTCATATTGCTCGTGGGGTAAGGCTTTGAAGCTCTTTCCCCTTCGCCATACATTTATACTACATTGCATAATACAAGACTGTCAAGGGGGTAATACAACTTTTTTTAAAATTGGGTTTTTTAAAGGGGTGTCGATCGCTCCAACCAACCCTCTGCGTTCCCCCAAACCCTTATAAATCAAGAAATTGTGCGGCTAAACTGATGTGGTGGCGTAAGGTAAATCTGATGCTGAAACTGTACTACACTCCAATTTCTCTGAGTTCTCGCCGTCGCGCGAGGTCGCACTTCTGGAAAATGCGATAATCAGCTTTTAGATATCAAATACTACAAATCACACCTTGTCTGAATTGCCCTTAACTCCCGTGCCCGCAACCCCAGAACCCGATCGCCCAAACCTCCCTCACTGGCTACACTCCTTGGATACCTGTCCGAGTACCAACAGTTGGGCGATCGCCCGCGCGGCCCAACTCCACCACGGAGATGCTGTATTTACTAGGCGACAAACCAGCGGGCGCGGCCAACACGGGCGCACCTGGCACGCCCCAAGCGGTGTCTTGACTGTTAGTTTTGTACTCGACAACCTCAACCCCAATCTGTTGCCAGGACTCAGTTTAGCAGCCGGTTTAGCCGTGATTTACGCGATCGAAGATTTGGTTCCCGACTGTCGCGATATGCTGCGCCTGAAATGGCCAAACGATGTCTGGGTCGATCGCCACAAATTAGCCGGAATTCTCTGCGAAGCTACTTCCGGCAATGTTTTTGGTAAAACTCGCGCTGTTGTCGGAATTGGACTCAACCGCTGCGTAGATTTCGCGGCTGCGGGATTGGATGAAAGGGCGATCGGCAATGCGGTAAGCTTGCATTCTATTGCTAGTACAGTACCAGATGAACTGTGTTTGCTCGATCGGCTGCGACACTATTTACTCGAACTAGCCGATATGTTTTCTACCGCAGACAAGCCAGCCTCCAAGTCCGGTTTAGCGCTACTTTTGCCGGAATTGCGCCGCCGCGATGCGTTGATTGGCTGCCCGGTGGCGATCGAACTTTCCTCCGAAACCATCTGCGGAGAAGCCGCGGGCATTGATGGATGCGGCCGCTTGTTAGTATGCTTGGCGGGCGATCGAATACAACCCTTTACCTCCGGGCGAGTTAGATTAATTTAAGAGGAAGAAGGAAGAAGGAAGAAGGAAGAAGGAAGAGGGAAGAAGGAAGAAGGAAGAGGGAAGAAGGAAGAAGGAAGAAGGGAAATGCAGTCAGAGCAATATTTTCAGCGATAAAAAATGTCCTAACCTTCTTGCCAGTTACTATAAATTAAGAGAAATAAGTCATTAGTCATTAGTCATTAGGGAAAATTCCCAATTAACTATCCCCTATTCCCTATCCCCTATTCGCTATTCCCCATTTTAATTTATCACCTCAAATACTACCAATCTGTTCAGCCACAGCGGTTGACTTGGTTCCACACCTTCGGGACGACCCTTAGTAGAAGCAACTTGTATTCTGTTGCCATTTATCCCTTGTTTAACCAAAATACCTTTCACATTTGTCGCCCTTTCCAGTGCCAACTTTTGATTTTCGGCCGGAGCACTTTTAAAATCGCTGTAGCCAATTATCCTCAAATTCTTCGTCCTATTTTCCTCCATATATTCCTTGACTTTGCTAAGCTTTTGTGCTACGTCTTTCGCCTGCAAACTTGCCGAACCGGCACCGAAATACACGCGAACTGCCATTATTTTTGACTGCGGTTTAGTTCCTATTATTACTGTATTTGTTACAGACTTCACCCCCGGAATTTTCTCAAAAGCTTGAGTTATTTTTTGAGCATCTGGCACTTTGCTCACGCTACCTGCAACGGCGACTTTTCCCTCTGCATAGCGAGCCGAGATATCAATGCTTTCTACCTTATTCAAAAGAGCTGCCGTCCGCTTGACATCGGCTTCGACTAAAACCGGATCGGGAGGGACTTCAACAGCTATAATTTTATTTTCAATTCCTAATTTTGGAGCCGCTTGCTGAGCGATTTTTTCCGCTTTCGAGCGCAGCTTTTGATTCGGCACTCGTCCAGAAATCTCCAATATTTTATCTTTAACATCTGCCGCGAGGCGATAAACCGATAACTCCGGAGCAGATTGTAAAGCTAAATTCGTATCTGCTTCTAAGCTCGCTTCAACTCCGCTGCGGTATTGATGAATTCCCCAAGGTATACCAATTACACCTAACGCTGCCAAACAGATAATTGGTAAAATTGGAAGTTGAGGAGATTTAACTTTTACCTCTGTATCGATTAATTTTTGCAAGTACGAGTTTACTTCTGCCGGCACAGTGGCTGGATCGCCGTTAAATGACTGGATTTGAACCCCGTATTCTTGAACAATCTTTTTGAATATCGCTCGCATTTTGTACTTAAACCACTGGCGGGTTTCTCCTTGCATAACTACTGCCAGATAACACGAATTCGCTATTTCCAATACGATCGTAGATGTGCCGTATTCTATAGCATCAATCTCTGCAATATTTCTCGACTGAGATATGCAATCGTTGACAACAGCCCGAATAGCAGTCAGCATCCCTGCTACCGTGTCTAATTCTAGCTGTTCGCGTTGAGAATGCTGCACTGCTGAAATTACTAATCCCGATTTTGCTTGAATTAAAAAAACAGCTTTAACACTCAGTGCTGTCGTTTCTTTCATCAGCAATTCTGCTTCAGAAATGCCCTGAAATTTGGCTTTAATTTTGCGACTAATTCCCTCTGGACTTAAAGCTGATTCGAGTTTTTCATTAATCTCCCGCATCCTCTCGGCGATGTATTTTAAAATCGTGCTGCCGATAATCGGATAAAGTGCATCCGACATTGCTTCTCGCTTGAGATGAATTTGCTGTTTGATAGCGGCGGCCATTTCCGGCGCGATCGCCATTGCAATTTCATCGGGAGATTCACTGATTCTGTGGCTGATTCCCACAGGAATAGCCGGCGATATGGCTACTCCCATCGACTGCCTGTTTTGTCGGGTTTTGGTATTAATTACTTCATCAATTATTGGAGCTATGGTTTCGGCAAACGATTTTTTTGACTCATTAATTGTTTGAATCATCATTTCCGGAAAGATGATTTTAATTCTGGCCAGTAATTCTTCCCGATTGCCTCCCCATTCAGCATCAGTAATTTTGCGATCGAGTTCCCCTACTTTATCGTTGAGTCTGTAATTATAACCGACAACTTCATCTAACAATGGTAAAATAGATTCGAGTACCGATTTTTTTAGTTGGGCGTGATGGCTAACCATCAGCTCATCAATCAAAGGTTTCAGTAAATCTGTAAACAAGTCTGTCGATTCATAAATCCGGTGTTCGATCGCCACAATCTGTTGTTCGATCTTCCCGAGTCTTTGATCGATCCTTTTATTCTGAATGATTGCATCAACAGCCGGGGCGATCGCAGATTCTATCTCTAGCTTTGCTTCGCCGATGTTTCGGGACAACATTTCTACAATCACTGGCATTATTCTTGCCATCAACCCTTCTATTTCGGCTAAAACTTGCTGCTGAACTGCGACAATCTTACTGTCATTATTTAATATTTGTGCTGCAATACCGCTGTTTTGAATAGCCCTGTTGACAGCCGGCGCGATCGCCTCTCTCACCTCTAACTTTGTCTCGTCGATTTTCCGGTTCAGCGACTCAATCATTAACGGCATCAACCTTGCCATTATTTCTTCCGGCTGAGACTTTTGCTGTCGCTGAAGATTATTTAGTCTACTTTCTACGTCGCTCAATTTTCCTTGAACTTCTCTTTGAAGAATTGCTGATTCTATCAAAGGTTCGATCGCCGCTGTTACCTCTGATTTTGATTCATCGATTTTCCGGTTCAGCAAATCAGTTATTGCTGGCATTAGCATCGCCATTATCTCTTCTGGCTTTTGGATTGGCGACTGTTGCGCAGCCAGCCGGCGTTCGATGATACTCAATACTTTTTCTTCTATTTCTACCCAAGCTATTCTTACTTGTACTGAGGGTGCGACACTTGCTATAACCTCTAACTTCAATTCACTAATTTTGCGGTTCAGCAACTCGCTAACTACCGGTACTAGCTGCTTGATTAAATCTTCTGGTTGCTGCTGGTAACGCTGCTGAATATTCGCAACTCTATCTTCAATTCTTACTACGTGTTCTTCAAGTCCGTTTTGATTGTAAATTACTTGATTGACTTTCGGTGCGATCGCCGAAGCTACTTCTAACTTAGACTCCTCTAGCTTGCGGTTGAGCAGCTCGCCCACCACCGGTATTAGCCGTTGCATTAACTGTTCAGCATTCGGCAGTTGCTGCTGGTTGAATTTAGCAATTTGATTTTCCAAATCCGCTAATTTCGTCGGCAATTCGAGTCCATTAATTTTATTATTGCTCGCGAGTTCCATCGCCTTTTTGAATTCCGACTTCAACCCCTCTAATTCTTCTCTCACTAACTCAGGAATTAACGGTCTCAGTAAATTCCTCAACTCTTCGGGCTCAGACATGAGCTGCTCAAAATTTTCTAACCTTTGTTCCACGCTCAAAACATTACTGTAAAATTCCGGTAAATCTCTTTCAAACAGCAGTTGCTGTAACCGCTTAAACTCCTCCACTGCTTGTTCTAATTCTTCCTCCGACGGTCTATAATTTTTTTCTACATTCGCGATTATAGATAAATCAGGTTTTTCATTATTTTTTTCTTGTCTTTGAGAGGGCATCTCTTCATTGTCAGTTAATACTTCGGGTACAATAGGCGGTGATTCGATCCGAAAAGACAATTGGTTGCGCCGATTTTCCTCATCCTCAAATCGCTGAACAGACTTTTCAGAAAGCGGTAATTTCAGCTCGCTCGGTTCTTTTTTTGATTTTTTTAATAACTGGAATTCAGTCAGTATGGTTAGCAATTCCTGAAGTTGCTCTCCAGCTTTAGAACTTGCCATAGTTGCATCAGAAACCTCTTTTTCTGACTGATATATTTTGCCTGAATTATCATTAGATGGTGTCATACTGCGCTACCTAAACGTGATTTTAATCTACCGAAGGAAATTATCAGCTTGCTTGCCGCCTCACCCCAGCGAAAATCAATAGGAATGACACAATTTTTCCAAGCGTCAGGCGTACTAAAGCTCTCGCCCTATTTTAACTGCTGTTCTGCGACTAGCCAACTGAGCCGCCAACTGCAATGCTGCCTTCATGCTGGAGGCATCTGCAATCCCTTGACCTACAATATCAAAAGCTGTGCCGTGATCCGGAGATGTGCGGACAAAAGGCAAGCCAATTGTAGTGTTGACAGCTTTGTCGAAAGCCATCAATTTTACTGGAATCAACCCTTGGTCGTGGTACATTGCCAAGTAACCGTCGTGAGCTTCTGTGGCTAAACCGTACCAAACTTTAGCCGGTTTTACCCAGAGAGTATCGGGGGGGACTGGCCCGTCTAACTGCACTTGAGGAAAGCGATCGCGCTGCGTTTCCAACCAAGGTATCATCCAGTCTTGCTCTTCATTTCCCAGTTTGCCATTTTCGCCGCTGTGAGGATTTAAGCCAGAAATAGCTATTTTTGGTCTTTCCAGCCCAAAATCTTCCCGCAAACACTCTACCAGCAATTCTAGTTTTTCGCTCAGCAATTCTGGACTCAAAGCATCGGGGACTTGACGGAGGGAAATATGTGTGGTAGCCAGTAAAGTTACGAGCGTCCAGCCGCTGTGGGGAGATGTGGCGGCAAACAGCATTCCGAATCGCTGCGATTTTGCCCTTTCTGCGAGGAGTTCTGTTTGTCCGGGATAATTGTAACCTGCCGCTTGCCAGCAAGTTTTGGAAATCGGGCCTGTCACGATCGCGGAGAATTCGCCGGCGATGGTACGGGCGATCGCGCTTTCCATGTAAGCAAAGCTAGCCGCCCCGCTAGCTGCACTCCCGACGCCCGGGACAATTTCGCCCCACTTGCTGTCTGGTTCAATATCAATAATGTTTAATGTTTCGGGATTTGCCGCTTCTGCTGCTGGATTGCTCGATCGCAACTTATCGTAAGTTTGCTGCAAAACTCTCCTAGAACCTATAACCGTCGCCCTCAAAGCAGCAGCGGGATCTGCCAATGCCTTGAGAATCACTTCCGGGCCAATTCCCGCCGGATCTCCCAGAGTTACAGCTAGTTTTGCTTCCCGATCGAGACTCAAGGCAGTTCTCTCCAACAAAATACAGGAATTTGGGCACTGAAATTTTAGCATTCATGTAGCTGGTAGCCCCAAATTATATTATCTTTATTTAATGCGATCGCCCAATTGGACTTATCAAACAATGAATCCTGAAATTTTCAATGCAGCCTTTTTGTCCTTTTCCCTAATTTTCGTGGGTATAGGTGGAGGCTTCCTCCTGCTCAAATTGCAAGGCGGCGAAGAATAAGTTTTTTTCAACCAATCCTTCAGAAGCCTTCTACCTTCTGCCTTCTAGTGTCTACTTTCTGCCGAAAGCAAGCCTTCTGCCGAATATCTCAAGCCTAAAATGAGAAAAATTCAGGTTTTTGTTAAGTTTTTATAAAAAACTTAACAAAAACCTGATACCATCTTATTGAAAGTTTAAGATTCATAAATTAATCCCTAGATGACTTTATTGATTTTAGGTGCCACCGGCACTCTCGGCCGCCAAATAGCCCGCCGCGCCCTAGACGAGGGCTACCAGGTGCGCTGTTTAGTCAGAAGTTACAGAAAAGCTGCATTTTTGAAAGAATGGGGCGCTGAACTCGTACCGGGGAACCTTTGCCAGCCAGACAGTCTGCCTCCGGCCCTAGAAGGCGTCAGTGCTATTATCGATGCAGCAACAGCCAGTGCTGCGGATTCTGTCAGCATCAAAAGAGTAGACTGGGACGGAAAAGTATCGCTGATTCAAGCAGCAGCAGCAGCAGGCATCAAGCGTTACATATTCTTTTCCTTTCTCGACGCCGAGAAATATCCTCAAGTCCCCTTGTTGGAAATCAAGCGCTGTACCGAATTGTTCTTAGCAGAATCCGGTCTAGACTATACAATCTTGAGACCTTGCGGCTTTTTGCAAGGACTGCTGAGTCTGTATGCAATGCCGATTTTGGACAATCAGGCAGTCTGGCTGCCCAAAAAGCCGTCAGCCCTTGCCTACATGAACACTCAGGACGTTGCTAAATTTGCCGTCCGGGCTCTGTCCGTTCCTGAAACCGAGAAAAAAAGCTTTCCGGTTGTCGGAAATCGCGCTTGGGATGCTGAAGAAATCGTGCGTTTGTGCGAAAGGCTGTCAGGGAAGCAAGCTAAAATTACGCGCACCCCAGACGCCTTGTTGAAGGCTACTCGTCAATTTGCTAAGTTCTTTCAGTGGAGTTGGAACGTAGCTGACAGATTGGCTTTTTCAGAAGTTTTGGCAGCCGGAAAACCCTTGAAAGCTCCGATGGATGACGTTTACAGTGTCTTCGGAATCGACCCCAAAGAAACTACTACTTTGGAGTCTTATCTGGAAGAATACTTTAATCTGATTATGAAGAAGCTCAAGGAAATAGAGTACGAGCAGCTTAAAACTAAAAAACGGAGTAAACAAAAAATGCCCTTTACATTTTAAAGTGCCGAAAGCTGGGATTATATACAACGACGTTAAACCTGTGGCTTGTCGTATCGCCGCAGAGTTAGAAGACAAGCTGACTGCCCGCGGCTGGGAGGTTTGCTCGGTTTCTGGTTCCGGAGGAATTCTGGGCTATTCTAGCCCCGATCGCCCCCTGTGCCACAACCCGATCGAACAACTCGTCCCCCCCGGTTTTGACAGCGACATGGAGTTTGCAGTGGTTTTGGGCGGCGACGGTACGGTGCTGTCGGCATTTCGCCAAGTCGCTCCGATTGGAGTGCCGCTGCTGACTGTCAATACCGGTCACATGGGCTTTTTAACAGAAACTTACCTGAACTTGCTGCCGCAAGCTTTGGAAAAGGTAATCGCCGGAGAATACGAAATAGAAGAAAGATCGATGCTGGCGGTGCGGCTGTTTCGAGAAAACGACTGCCTCTGGGAAGCTCTTTGTCTCAATGAAATGGTGCTGCACCGGGAACCGCTGACTTGTATGTGTCATTTTGAAGTGGCGATCGGGCAACACGCCTCTATTGACATTGCCGCAGATGGAGTTATCATCGCGACTCCCACAGGATCGACAGCTTACGCCCTTTCTGCCGGCGGCCCTGTCATCATTCCCGGAGTGCCGGTGCTGCAGTTGCTGCCTATTTGCCCGCATTCAATGGCTTCGCGGGCTTTGGTGTTTTCCAACACCGAGCCGGTCAAGATTTTGCCGGCGAGTCCAAACCGCCTGGTAATGGTGGTAGACGGTAACGGCGGATGTTATGTTCTGCCCGAAGATTGGGTGCAAGTCGAGCGTTCTCCGTACCCAGCCCGCTTTATTCGGGTGCAATCTTTTGAGTTTTTCCACATTTTGCGGGAAAAATTGGGCTGGGGCTTGCCTCACATTGCTAAACCGAGTTCCGTTGAGTTGCCTTGATAGTTGTTGTTGACACTCCCCGACTATCAAGGTACGGGGATTGTTGGCTCAACCAGTTGGCTTGCTCGTAGATATCATATCAAGTCCTAGCTGTAGGAGATCGCAATTCCCGTTCCCGTTTTTCGCCGATTGAAGGGATTTGGATTTTTTTATCTGTTGATAAATCGTAGAATAAAGCAGCAATTAGTGTTGGTAATGTAGGGCGACATTTATCCACCGGAATCCTTAATTCTCGATCGAGCTTCCGAATTATCTCCAAAGTCAGGCTGCGTTTACGAGATAACGGTATAGTTGGAGTGTCTTCATTTCTATTCACTCTGCTTAGGACGGATTTCAAATTCTGAACGTGCCCGGAAGAAACAGACATCAAACTCGAATAAGAAATTAGCTTGCCCCAAAATCAAAGGTACATTGGTTGCTTGTGTCCAGGCAAATGCCAGGTTAAGCGTTGGGAATGAACTAACTCGAGCATTAACAACGACTGCGCGGGCTTCAAATCGAGCCAAATTCCCAGCCAATACGATTGAGAGTGTCTCATTTTCCCAGACTAAGCCCAGTTGTAGCCCTAACTCGTAGGGCAAAACATTAACGCTTGCGCCTGTATCTAATAAGCCCTCAGCGTTCAAAGATTGACCGTTCAGGCTGAGTGTCAATGGCAGATACGGCATTCGATCGACCATGCCAAGACTGCTGTCAATGATTTTGTAGGGAAATCTCTGAGCGTCAATCATTCTGTTCTTGTTGTTTTGTCGTCAGAAGATTCATTAAAACATTGGCAGCCTCAGAGCAATTGTAA
This sequence comes from Microcoleus sp. MOSTC5, assembly GCF_036701825.1. Lineage (NCBI taxonomy): Bacteria > Bacillati > Cyanobacteriota > Cyanophyceae > Oscillatoriales > Microcoleaceae > Microcoleus > Microcoleus sp. MOSTC5. The sequence continues at coordinate 146,562 of NZ_JAUBRK010000010.1, forward strand.
GGCGACCAGACCGGATACTCTCGATCGGCAACAAAAAAGTTTGTTGCATCTTCTTCTTTGACCAGTTCTGTTGCCAGAAACTGCATCAGCCGAAGCTTGTCAATTTTTGAAAGTTCCTGGATTTGTGAGATGAGTTCAGCCAATGGCATTTGGGGATCTCCTCGTTTGATGTTCGGTGAAAAGATTGGAGCTACTAGCTTGTTGCATGGTGCGCGATCGAAGCGTGTCTATTTATTCTACCAAGTTTCTGTAGGTCAAGCTCTCGATCGAGATTCCGAATCATCTCCAAAGTCAGGCAGCGTTTGCGAGATAACGATTGAGTTCAACGGCGGTTAGTAACCCTGGCATCCCCACCGATTATCTTTATTCCGCCGTTGCAACGATTTGTTAGGTAGCTGGCAACGTATCATCAGAGCTTTCTCCATTGCCTTGAATTGCTACCCAAGGAAGTTTTGAATACTGATCTTTGATCTTTTCTAACTCATCTAGTGCTTGCAGGAAAAATCTTTTGACAGCCACCACATGGTCTTCTTCAGAAAGAAAATCCTGTAAACTTTTGTCTCGAACTATTCCTGCCCAGTCTTTTGAGCTATCTAAGTTATAACCCCTCCAACCGTACTGTTCGCAAATATCTTTCATCGTTTCAATAATTTCTGCTCGACGCGGTGAATTAGGATCTACTTCAAGTACGAGACGTACTATTGGGTAATCAGTTAAATGTGATGTCTTTAGAATAAAGCCTAGACCACACCACCATCTTCCACTTGGCATTGAGGCAGTCATTAAATACCGCCCATGCCATTGAATCTGGGTAAGAGCTGTAGACTTTTGCTTAATTGCTCCCAGAACTTTCTCAAAGCGCTGACTGACTTCTCCCCACATTGTCTCTTCCATAAGTTTTAGTGATTTTGTGAAATTTGCTAACGCAATCACGTCAATAGAAGAGAACTGATTGTTATGTGCCATGCGATACTCATCCATAAATTTCACAATTTCTTTAACAAGCATTGTATCTGCCTGAGATTTCAAAAATCGATAGAACTGATGCCACCTCAATTGCCTGAACTGAACGGTAGATTGAGAAATATTCTTGAAAATATCTGCTTGATCTTTTGGATCAAAATCACGAGTAATGTACAAAAGAAATTTGTGCTGGAACCCTGAAATTCCATGCAAAATCTCGGCATACCTTGAAAGCTGCTCGTAGCCTTCCTGAGAGCCAATCTTACTTTCGATAAAGATGATGCTACGACTTTTAGCATCTACTAGCTCAATTAAGATATCTGGGCGGCTAGCTAAACGATGATCATCAAGAGGCTCAAACTCCCTCTGTGTTGAAACATAGGCATCCAAATAAATATTTATATCCAATAAGTTTAAATTCTTAAGCCAAGAATAGAGAATTTCCTTGTCTGTACTGAAGAGGTAGGCGACCAACTCAGTGAAGAAATCTTCTAGCGGAATACTGCCTGTATTGAGATTTAAGAGCCGACTGAAAAGCGCCACTAACATTCACCTATGTTTTACTATCAACAAGTGAGTTTACCGTACGGCCCTAGCCAGAGGCTCAAGCTACCTAACTTATAATTGTATCGCATTTGCGGTACAACACTGCATATAGTCGAATAATACCGCCGCTTGAGGATGTATGTCAACCTCTTCTTACTCCCCATCAGAATCTCCTTTCCTCGATCGAGTTCGCCGCACAATTCAACTTAAACACTTAAGCCGTCGCACTGAAAAAAGCTATCTTTATTATCTTTGAGATTAGAGTCGATCGCACACTTTCGGCGAGCGCAAAAATCGAGGCATTCATCAGAACTTCTTCACGCACGAATAACTGTAACGGTTCGCCCCATTGGTGTCAGATGAATTTCAGTATTCAGTCGTTCTTCTAATTCGATCGCATTCTCGCGTCGATCGAATACAATCAACCACCCTTCATCTTGTCCCAATCGAGCCAAATATCCATCTAACTGTTCCAACCCTTTACTCAACGGATCGACTTTCCGAGTTCGCCAAACCTTCTGTTCAATTCCCAATGTTACCTCACCATAACGCAAACATAAATCCATTCAGTCGCGTCCAATGGCATATGTCCGGCTCCAATGTTCCCCCACCATTAATCACTCGATGCAGAAATGCCATCAACACTAAATGAGGGGCTATTTCGGGATAAGATGCACTTTTGAGTGTCGAGTTGAAGTACAATACTCCGGTAAATCGTTTTAGCCCGAAGGATGTCATCAAAATTATTAAAGAAGGAATTGCCACAGGAGGTAAATATATGAGTTCCTATGTGCTTGGTTTTCAGGAGATTGACAAAACAAAAATCATGCTTGTTGGGGGTAAAGGCGCAAACCTGGGGGAACTTTCCAAGATTGAAGGAATCCGCGTACCGGATGGCTACTGTATTTCTACTGCAGCCTTTAAAAGAATCATTGGGGAAACGCCGTCGATTAACGAATTACTGGATCGGTTATCGCTTCTAAAGGTGGAAGACCGGGATAAAATCGGTGAACTTAGCGGTGAGATTCGTAGGGTCATCGAAGGGATAGCCATTCCTCAAGACATTAATGAAGAGATCGCCCGCCTCCTCTCCAGGCTTGATGAAAAAAATGCCTATGCAGTAAGATCCAGCGCAACTGCAGAGGATTTACCGACTGCCTCTTTTGCAGGCCAGCAGGATACGTATTTGAACATTATCGGAAAGGAGGCAATCTATCAGCATATCAGCAAGTGCTGGGCATCGCTATTTACCGAGAGAGCAGTAATTTACCGCCTTCAAAACGGCTTCGACCACCGTAAAGTCCACCTGTCTGTGGTTGTTCAGAAGATGGTCTTCCCGCAGGTGGCAGGCATTTTGTTTACTGCCGATCCCGTAACTTCTAATAGAAAAGTGTTATCCATTGATGCCAGCTTCGGACTTGGCGAGGCCTTGGTCTCCGGCCTGGTGAATGCCGATAACTATAAAGTGTGTAACGGCACGATTGTCGATAAGAAAATATCTACCAAGAAACTGGCTGTTTATGCCTTAAAAGATGGCGGCACGAAAGAGCAGGAAATTGAGCCTGAGCAGCAGAACAGGCAAGCGCTGACGGATGAGCAGATTTTACAGCTTGAGCGCACGGGCAGAAAGATCGAAGAACATTTCGGCTGTCCCCAGGACATCGAATGGTGTTTGGTTGATGATACATTTTATATTGTCCAGAGTCGGCCAATCACTACTTTATACCCCATCCCTGAAGCGAACGATCGGGAAAACCACGTCTATGTATCTGTCGGTCACAACCAAATGATGACCGATGCCATGAAACCATTGGGATTGTCTTTTTTCCTGTTAACGACCCATGCACCCATGCACACTGCTGGTGGAAGGTTATTTGTTGATGTTACAGCGACGCTGGCTTCACCTGTCAGCAGAGAAACTGTATTAAACGTCACATTGGGAAAATCCGATCCGCTCATGAAAGACGCACTTACAACCATCATAGAGCGGGGAGATTTTATAAAATCGTTACCCGACGATCGGAGTCTCGGCAAAAGCAGTAAAGGTCGATCGCCTGCTGATTTTCAAACCCTAAACGACTACGATCCGGCGATTGTTGCTGATTTGATTCAACAGAGTCAAACCTCGATCGAAGCGTTAAAACAAACCATCCAAACGAAATCAGGATCGGATCTGTTTGATTTTATCCTGGAAGATATCCAGCAATTAAAGAAGACCAACTCTGATTCACAGAGTTTTGGTGTGCTTATGACTGGTATGAATGCTTCCTCCTGGATCAATGAGAAAATGATGGAGTGGTTAAGTGAAAAGAACGTAGCAGACACGCTTTCTCAATCCGTATCCAACAATATTACTTCGGAAATGGGTCTGGAGTTGTTGGATGTTGCAGATGTGATTCGCCCGTATCCAGAAGTAATCAATTACTTGCAACATCTAAAAGACGATAGCTTTTTGGATGAGCTGGTTAAGCTTGATGGTGGACAGGAAGCCCAGGACGCCATCTATGCTTTTCTCAACAAATACGGAATGCGATGTGCCGGAGAAATCGATATTACTAGAACTCGTTGGAGCGAAAAACCAACGACACTTTTTCCCATAATCCTTAGTAACATCAAAAACTTTGAGCCTGGTGCCGGTAAGCGGAAATTTGAGCAGGGGCGACAGGCGGCTTTGAACAAAGAACAAGAGTTGTTAGAACGATTGAAGCAATTACCGGATGGTGAACAAAAAGCCAAAGAAACAAAGCGGATGATCGGCCTAGTCCGGAATTTCGCAGGCTATCGTGAATATCCAAAATACGGCATCGTTAATCGCTACTTCGTTTATAAGGAGGCGTTGCTGAAAGAAGCGGAACAACTCGTACAAGCCAACGTTATTCATGAAAGACAGGATATTTACTACCTCACTTTTGAAGAACTGCACGAAGTTGTACGCACAAATAAACTGGATTACCAGATCGTCAGCACACGAAAAGACGAGTACAGATCATTTGAAAAACTAACTCCCCCACGTGTTCTCACTTCTGATGGTGAAATGATTGCCGGTGCGTACAAACGAGAAAACTTCCCGGCTGAAGCTATTGTAGGCCTGGCTGTTTCTTCCGGAGTTATAGAGGGACGAGCACGTGTCATCCTAAACATGGAAGACGCCGATCTAGAAGATGGAGATATATTAGTCACCTCGTTTACTGACCCTAGCTGGACACCATTATTTGTATCCATAAAAGGTCTAGTCACCGAAGTTGGTGGACTGATGACCCATGGAGCAGTTATCGCACGTGAATATGGCTTACCGGCAGTTGTCGGAGTAGAAAATGCCACCAAACTGATCGAAGATGGGCAACGAATTCGCGTACATGGAACAGAAGGGTATGTAGAAATCCTTTGACACTCCTCGACCTGAAGGTAGGGGAATTCTTAAGACATTTCTGTCAAAATATCCCTATTGCTAGGGTTCCCAGGCTGACTGCGTTTGACTAAGAAGTGCGCAGTCATATCTTTTGCATAATCCCAAACTATTAGGTCGATCGTTGCTTTCATTCCCACATCTCGAACGTGAAGCGAATTTGGGAAAAGAGCGCTCAAACGATTCGGCAACTTGGGCGACAAATTTCCATCAAAAAGTAATTTCATGCGGATAAGGGATCGGTCATAAACCGACGCTCGCGGTCAGCAGCATAAGTAATGCAGGCTTTTAAATCTTCTCGCGTCAAATCTGGAAAATCGCCCTTAAATTTCAGCTTCGGTCATTTCGGAAGCCAGGTACTCAAGCACTTCATAAACCGTAATTCGCAAGCCGCGTACACAAGGCTTACCACTGCGTTTATTTGCTTCGATCGTGATGTGGTGTCGGTAGTTCATAGTTGGAATTTTTGAGAATCTCCTAGTTTGATGTTTGGTGAAAAGATTGGATATACTAGCTTGTTGCATAGGTGCGCGATCGAAGCGTATCTATTTATTCTACCAATTTTCTGTAGGTAAAGCTCTCGATCGAGCTTCCGAATCATCTCCAAGGTCAGGCAGTGTTTGCGAGATAACGCTCCCAATCGCCTGCTAAAAACTACCTCAAACTCCAGCCGATGACCTCCTGAAAGTCGGCGTGCGTTGGGATTGTTAGAGGCATTGACGACAGCGAGGCTGAGAATGCAATACTTTTACTTAAATCTATTTTTAAATGCCTTCAATGTATCCTTACTCTTAGCCGAATCGTATATACCAAAAACTACACGATCGAAACATCCATGAAATCGCGGACTCTCAAGCCACTGACCAAAAGCATCTGCTACCATACTGGCATCGTTGCAAAACACGCCACACCCCCATGCACCGAGTAACAACGATCGATGTCCATTATCTTGTGCCACCGCAAGTACATATCCAGCACGTCGCCGCAATGCTTTTTCAATATCGGGAAGCGCATTGGGATCGCGACGCAATACTTGACCTGCATTTGGTGCGGGCGCAGTAATAACAGATGCTACAAAATAATCATCGAGCAATTCACGACTGCGGATTCTAAACCAAGGAACTTTTGGAGTATAAATCAGGTAATCGGTGTAAAGAAGAGAATCTTGCGATCGGTTTGCTTCATAATACTCGGGTTGTGTCAATTGACAGGGATATAACCCGGAACAGCGAGCCAAATCTTCTTCTTGTGCTTTTGCACCATTAATAAATCCGCCGCCAGGATTTCGAGCGGAGGCATAGTTTAGGAGCACGAGATCGCGGCAACCTTCACCTTTTACCAAACGGTAGGCGGCTACTTGAGTGGTCTCATCGGTAACTTCCACCAAAAGACTCTGTTTCGCATCACATTGCGTATTTTGCAATAAATTTTCAACTTCTTCGGGTCGATACAACTTAGTATTTTTCTCTGCCAGCTTCTGCTCGGTAGCAAAATTAATAACATGGCCGTGCTTTGAAATGAACTCGCCTTTTTCTAGAATCTGTAATGTTTCCTTGGCTATACCTGTTAACGACATACACTCCTCCTTGGTGGTTTCGATGAAGTTCTCAACTCTGCTTCTGAGCACATCAGGATTAAGAGAGGGAAACTGCCCACAGATAAAGTTTTATTCTTCTACCCGATAACCCAATTCCGCCAAACGAGTGCGCGACTGCCGCCATTTCGGCTGCACCTTGACAAATAACTCCAAATATACTTTGCCTTCAATTAACTTTTGAATCTGTTCGCGGGCCGCACTGCCGATCGACTTGAGCATACTGCCGCTTTTACCGATTAAAATGCCTTTTTGGGAATCTCGTTCGACGTGAATTGTCGCCAGAATGCGAGTAATTTTTGCTTCTTCTTGAACTATGTCGATCGCAATTGCTACGGAATGCGGCACTTCTTCCCGCGTCAGCAGCAAAATCTGTTCCCGAATCAATTCGCCCATAATAAAGCGTTCCGGCTGGTCAGTCACCAAATCGGGCGGATAATAATAAGGCCCAACCTCCAAATGTTCGATTAACAATTGTTGCAGCGGCTCGACACCCTCGCCCGTGAGAGCCGAAAATTTCACCACCGGCCACTCAGGATTGACGATTTGCTCGTAAGTTCGATCGATCAACACGCAATCCGACGGTTGTTCGTCCAATTTATTCATCCCCAAAATCACCGGAATTTTGGTATTGCTGAGAATTTCGACAATATATCGATCGCCCCCTCCCGATTCCACCGAACCATCCACCACAAACAGCACCACATCCACCGACTGAATCGCTGTGCGGGCATTCTGCACCAAAACCTTGCCCAATTGGTGGTGCGGCTTGTGAATTCCGGGAGTATCTACAAAAATAATTTGTGCTTCCGGTGTCGTTAGGATGCCCCGCAGCCTGTTACGCGTCGTCTGAGACACCGGCGAAGTAATCGCAATTTTCTGCCCCACTAACTGATTCATCAGCGTTGATTTTCCGACATTCGGGCGTCCGACAATACCTACAAATCCCGATTTGTAACCCGCCGGAGCCACGGGAACACCCATAATGTCCGATACGTCGATAAATTTACTATCTTCCACTAAAATCACCTATTTTCAAGCCCCTTCTGTGTCTATTGTCGCCTGAAAATACTCAAACGCCCATCGATGCACTCTAGCATCTTTCTCGCCCAGGTATAGCCCGCAACACCAAAACCTCGATCGAGCCGCAAACCAGTGTTAAAACGTGATACGCGATCGGCAAAACTTGATATCTGAGACAAAATTTGATAAAGTTCCAATGACATCGATCGAAAATGAATCATTCTGGTAAAACCGACTCCCCAATGCTGTAACAACTTCAGGTGTGTAAATGTCTAACTCAACTGAAACTTTTCTACAGTTTGTCAGGCAAACCAGTTTTAACATTTTTGAGAATGTTTGGTAATAAATTAGCTGCGTTGAGTTCAAACTCAAAAGCTCAATATCATCAGGCGCTTTCTCAATAAAAGCGAGTGTCTTTTAATCGTACCTAAATTAGTGCTAATCGTCATAAAGTTGAGGAGATGAATCGGATGAAATCGAAATTATTTTGGAGTTTTTGCACCGTTTTGGTAGCAAGCTTGCCTGTTCCCGCCTTGGCTCAAACAAGCCCTCCAACCAGCCCTCAAGCAGGTTTTGACTACAAGGGTGGCTCGATGAAATACCAGTTGCTACCGGGCAGAATCCAGGACAGAACCTTGCCCAAAGCCTTTGACTTTCCAATTATTACCAATGTTGCTACTGACACTAGCATCACCTCGGATTACCTAATTACCGATCAGTTTCGCGCCCCAGCGGGTCGTACAGAATACACCGGAGCTCTCACCGCATGGGCAGCATCAATCAGAGAATGTCTCGCCAAACAACCACTCTTGATTCGAGCCAGCACCAAGAACCCGGTTCAGATTAATGGCAGAGTAGGCACGATTGTTAGAAACGTAAATAACCGTGCAGTTTGCAGATAAGCCAGCAATATCACGGCGGCTAAATTGACCGTAATTGCTGTAGGGACGGGTTCACCAATATCTCCAATGCAAGCATCGATACAGTAAACCCCTCACCGCGACGATATTGTGGTCAATCGACCCCACTTGATATAACTTCCAGTGTCTGAAGACAAAAACTAGAGAGTGTTTTTAAACAAAAAGAGCAATAGAAGACCTATTGCTCTTTTTGTTAGTGAAATTTCAATTAATATCTATTAGGGCTTATATGATGTCCGCTAAAATGACATCATATAACAGGTTTGCAGAGAGGAATGCAAGTCCTTATCAAACTTTGAGGACTTGCATTCCTCTCTGCAAACGACATAATTACGCAGAAACCAGCTTTTGTCCAAAATATCCCGTGGAACCCGAGGGATATGGATTTTAACACCCGGTTTATGAAAGTTTGTCTGCGTAATTCACGATTTAGTAGCGCAAAATTCATGTTTACTCAGTAAAATTTCGCCATAATCAGGAATCCAAGCCAGCCACTTTTCATCAGAACATTCACACAACAGCCACGCTTCGTCAAAGCTGAATGCTGTTGGCGGATTGAATAATTTAACCCACATAGAAGGAGTCAATTTTGGTGCAGGTACGGCGCAGCCAAATTTTTCCCAGTCGCCGGCACTGGCGAAGCTTCCTGGGGTTGCTTGGGATTGCCAAGTACGAATATCTGTTTGCAGTTGCATAACTACTCCTGTCTAGCTAAGAGTCTGCACCAGGGCGCGGTTAAAACAACCCAGAGCGAAGGCGCAGATAAACTTTGATTATGTAGTCTATGTTACCGAATTATCGAGGCGAATGTGTAGGGTTGTAGCAAAAATTTACAATCGAGAGGAAAAAACTGGCTCAAAGCTGAAAAGGTCGATCTTTTATTGTTGGGTTCGGCAACGATAGACTACCATAGCAAACAACATCTGATTTATTTCAAAAATTCCCACATGAACCCAACTGCCAAATCCCAGTGGAAAACTCTAGATCGCTTTGTAGAAATCAAGTCTCATTGGGTAAAACTAATCGCCGAACATCTCGAAACAACCGAAGGAAAAACAGTAGAATATTGGCGAGTAGAAAGAGCAGATTCAGTTGTAATCTTGACAATTCAAGCTGAAAAATTTGTGTTTCCCTCACCGATGTATCGCCCCGGCGTGGCATCCGCAACCCTGGATTTTCCCGGCGGTCGCGTACCAGCCGAAGCCACGCCAGCAGAGGCTGTTCCACCTATAATTCAGAGGGAACTAGGCGTGACAGAAAGCGCGATCGCCCGCATCGAACCGATCAACACCATTGGCTGGGCAATAAACAGTTCCTTCTCCAATCAAAAACTCTACGGTTTTGTTGCAGAATTGCACCCTACAGCAACAGTAAGCCCCGAACTGATCGGTGCTGCATATCCGGCCACCCCAGACGGAATTCGCGACTTACTCAAAAAATTAACTTGCCTCCAATGTCGAGCCTTACTGCTAGAATGGCAAAATCAAATCGATTTTAGATTTTAGATTTTAGAATTGGGAATTGTCCCCCGACGCTCGCTGGTTTTAATTTTAGGACTTACGCTCATAAACCCGGTTTCTCTGACAAATCTTGGGTTAAGCAGTAAATTATCTAAGAAAAAAACCGGGTTTCTATCCCCTTGTCTGTAAGTTCTAAAATTCTTGAAAACCCAAATCACCGGAACTAATCATGCCTCTCAATAATGAAGTTGCTGTCGAATGTCTCGACGTGACATATCGCCTCAACCGCAGGCATTTAGTAGACAAACTCAATTTCAAAGTGCTGCAAGGAGAAGTTTTAGTATTGCTGGGGCGCAGCGGGAGTGGCAAAACTACTACCATGAAATTGATTAACAATTTACTAACGCCAAGCAGCGGCGAAGTTCTTGTCATGGGAAAACCGACAACTCAGTGGAACCCAATTCAACTGCGCCGAAAAATTGGTTATGTGATTCAAGAAATCGGTTTGTTTCCCCATTTTACCGTCGAACAAAACGTCGGTTTAGTGCCGAAATTAGAAGGTTGGGAGGGCGATCGCATTCAATCTCGCGTCCGCAAACTGTTAGAATTAGTCAACCTCGACCCCCAGCACTTCGCCAAACGCTATCCCCATCAGTTATCCGGCGGACAGCGGCAGCGGGTGGGCGTCGCTAGAGCACTGGCGGCTGACCCTCCGATATTGTTAATGGACGAACCGTTTGGTGCTTTAGACCCGATTACTCGTCTGGAATTGCAGCGGGAATTCGGTCAATTGCAGCAGCAACTGGGCAAAACAGTGATTTTTGTGACTCACGGCATTCAAGAAGCTTTTTTGTTAGCTTCTAGAATAGGTTTGATGCAAGATGGACGGTTGGTTGAATTGGCATCGCCCGCTGATTTTCTAAAATCTCAGCATCCAGAAGCTCGCGCATTTCTTGAATGTTTGCAATTACCCGGGACTGGGTAATAATATGATGTGCGATCCCATCATTCGTTTATAGCTATGGGTCGGTTTTTGAAGCTGATGGCGGGAAATTAAAGATATTGGTGAACCGACTCCTACGAGATATTCGATTATAGTAAAATTTACAATTGTCAATTCCTAATTACTAATTTCCACATGATGCAATTTATCAATCGGTATGGTGCGGAGATAGTTCAGCGCGCGACCGAACACTTATATTTAGTAACTGTTGCAATTTTTATCGCTATTAGTGTGGGGATTCCCCTCGGGATTTTAGTCACCAGAAAACCAAAATTGAAAAAGCCCATTTTGGGATTTGCTAATATTATGCAAACAATTCCCAGTTTAGCTTTGTTTGGCTTGCTAATCCCGGTGCCGATAGTGGGTGGAATAGGCGATAACACGGCAATTATCGCCCTCACTCTGTATTCTTTACTGCCTATTATCCGCAATACTTATACCGGTATTGTCGGCGTCGATCCGGCGATTACGGAAGCCGGGAGAGGAATGGGAATGACTGATATGCAACTGTTATGGCAAGTGGAAATTCCCCTGGCACTGGGCGTGATTCTGGCGGGCGTGCGAGTTGCAGCAGTAATTGCGATCGGACTGGCAACGATTGCGGCTGCAATTGGTGCCGGTGGCTTGGGGGTGTTTATTTTTCGGGGCGTTGCTACAGTCAACAATCAGTTACTTTTGGCTGGGGCAATTCCCGCGGCTTTGATGGCATTAGCGGCGGATTTTGGGCTGGGCTTAATAGAAGGGCGACTCTCGAAAACTGCATTAAAAACTATTAATGATGACTAACTTCCTCACTACAAAATTTGCGGATAAAATAGACCTCTTGCAAAATAATTTTATGATATAATGAAAAGTTTTGCTGAGAGTTGATTGAATCCCAACTCCTAACTTA